>NZ_JBSFZS010000342.1:0-2898 GCF_053600395.1 Streptomyces sp. NPDC005070
CGGTCCGAGCCAGTCGGGGGAGTAGCCGCGCTGCGGCATCAGCAGCCACAGCGGGGTGAGGTCGAGTCCGCCCTTCCCGAGAAGGGCGCCCCCATCGACGTACCGCGGTGGCCCGGGTCAGCCGCTGTCCTGCGTGTCGATGCCGAGGCCCGGCAGGAGGCCGGGGAGCAGGGGCGGCAGGGTGACGTCGGGTTCGCTCGTCGCGCTGCCCTTGCCGCCGGCGCTGGACGACGGGGTGGAGCTGGTGTCGTCCTGCGGCGGGTCGAGCAGACCGCCGGTGCTGCCGCCGAGCAGGCCCTCGCTGCTGCTGCCGGAACTGGAGGGCTTGGGCTTGCCGCTGCTGTGGCTTTCGCCCGTGGAGCCGCTGCTGGCGCTGGGCGCCGGAGTGTCCGTGCCCGGTGAGCCGGTGGACTCCTCGCTCCTGCCCCGGTGACGCCCGGTGCCCTCGGGGGCGGGCGTCCTGGGCAGCAGCGAGCGCAGCGGGTCGACCTCTTCGTCTATGGCTTCGAAGACCGACGAGACCTGGTCACTGACGTCACCGAGCTGCACGGGCAGCCGGTCGCGCAGGGCGCCCCAGGCCTCGCGGTGGGACTGGGAGAACGCGGACAGCGTCTGGATGGGGCCCAGTGAGCCGTTCCGTTCGTACGCCTCGTGCAGCAGCCGGTGGCCCTCGGAGGCGTCGTGCTGCATGCCGGACAGAGCTCGGCGGATCTCGCCCAGGGACTCGTGGTCGAGGTGTCCCGAGCGGCCCCGCTCCATCAGCCGGCGGGCTTCGCTCAGGCGGTTCGAGGCCTGGTCGAGGTAGAGCTCGCCCCGGTCGCTGTCGCCGTCGGCCAGCCCCAGCCTGATGTCCTCCATGCCGCGCTTGAGCCCGTAGAGCGAGTCACCGGGCAGGGCGTCGGAGCTCGCGGCAGCCACACCGCCGAAGGCTCCGGCGGCCACACCGACGGTGAGCCCGCCCGCGGCCAGCCCCTTGGACAGCCGGGACCGGGGTCGGAGCTTCCCCAGTCCGGTTGCCCGGTGCGCGCCCTTGGCCCGATGGGACCGCTGCTCGGGCAGAGCGCGGCCCGGACCCTCGCCTCCGACGGCCGTGCCCTCCTGCAGCATGGCCTCCATCGCGGCGACGAGCTGGGCTCGCTGCACGATCTTGACCTCGGGGTCCAGCTCCGGTTCGGGCAACTCGCCGAGACCGGTGGCGAGGGCCAACAGCAGCCCTTGCTCGGTCTGTTCCGCAGCAGCCCGGGACGGTGCCGACCCATCCGGCTGCTCGGCCGCCGTGCCCTGGTCGATCTCCTCCAGGGCCTGGGCGAAGGCGTTCGCCCGCCGGTGTGCCGATACGTTCGCGATCACTGGCGGCACCTCCTCTCGTCATGACGGTCGACTCCCCAGGGGGTCCTGAGGGTTGCACCCCCTGGATCTGTGCACACGATCGGGTGATCGGCGCTGGCCAAGGCGTGACCACAGGGAGCCTGTATCCCGCACAACGAGTGTCACGGCACTTCGGTTACGGACGGCGGAGGCACAGACCGCGAAGTCAACAGACTTTTACAGAAGGTGAGTTGGACGTCGCTGAGCGTGCGGGGCCCCTGTGGGCTGAAGCGGGCTCAGCGCACGTCGTCGGGCAGGAGCCGGGCCAGCGTGCGGACGGCCCGGTACTGGAGGGTCTTGATGGCGCCCTCGTTCTTGCCCATCACCCGGGCGGTCTCGGCGACCGAGAGCCCCTGGAGGAAGCGGAGCGTCACGCACTCCTGCTGCTGAGGGTTGAGCCGTCGCACGGCGTCAAGGAGCGCGGCGTTGGAGAGCGACTCCAGGACGGAGTCCTCGGGGGAGCGCTCGACCTCGTTGGCGTCGAGCATCTCGCCGGTGGTCACTTCCAGCCGGAAGCGGCTGGACTTGAAATGGTCGGCCACCAGGTTCCGGGCGATGGTCACGAGCCAGGCGCCGAAGTCGCGGCCCTGCCAGGTGAAGGTGCCGATCCGGCGCAGCGCCCGCAGGAAGGTCTCACTCGTGAGGTCCTCGGCGGTCGCCTTGCTTCCGACCCGGTAGTAGATGTAGCGGTACACGGTGTCGCTGTACTGGTCGTAGAGCCGTCCGAAGGCGTCGGCCTCGCCGGCCTGGGCGCGCTCCACGAGATCCATCATGCGGGCGCTGTCGCTGTCCGCGGCCGGACGGCGTGCTGCGGTGGTGGCCGAGCCCGAGCGGCCCCGCCTGCCGACCGCCGCGTTGCCGTCGGCCAGGGCATAGCAAGGCCCGACGGGCGCGGAGAGGGCGAAGGCGGGGACGGCGTACGCGGTGGGGACGAAGCCGCGCAAACGGTCCAGGACCGTTGCGCGCAGCGTAGCCAGGCCCGAGGCGTCAACCCCGACGTGTGAGTACACGGGACTCCCAGAGGCAGAGCTTCCATCACGTGCAGTGCGGGACCTTTCACCCGTCGTGACGACGGAGGGGTACCGGTTTGCGTCTGAGGAGAATAACGCTTCGTACAGGCAGCACTACACCCAGTTGCTAAAATCATCGATTACGACGCTTTTGGCACGGATCGATGCCTGTTCAAGTACCGATCGGTGACCGCTTGTTGATCGCATCGGTTCGTGTTCCGTCTGAGTGCGGGGCGTGTTGTGCCCGCCTGCGGAGAGCGCGACTGAGTCGCCCAAGACGTGGGTAGGACCATGTGATTGCCCCCGCGGCCGAGGTCCCACCCCAGGTCCGGACAGGTTTTCGCCCCCTCCGCCCCTACCCGTCCCACCTCTGGGGCTCCGCCTCAGCCCCCGCTCCTCAATCGCCGGAGGGGCTGAATTTCACGCCCGCAGCCGGGATCCGGCGGAAGGGGCCGTGCCGGTACATCGATGCCCGTCGCCACCGACGCCCATCCCTCACCCAACGGCGACGGGCTGATGC
>NZ_JBSFZS010000343.1:0-2892 GCF_053600395.1 Streptomyces sp. NPDC005070
TGTCCAGTTCCTGCGCGCAGATCAGCGGGACGTCGACGATGCCGAGCTTGCGCGCCGCCGCGGCCGGGAAGTCGCTGTGCACCCGGCCTGCCGGCCCGGCCGCCGTCCCGGGAGCCGGCCGGTCACCCGGCCCGGCCCGCCCCCGGTGTCACTGCTCGCATCCCATGCCCCGGGACTCGGGCAGCGCCTTGACGATCCAGGAGCGGTCGCGGGCGATCTCCTGCTCCCCCGTGGTCCAGATGTCGGGTGTCGAGGCGCGCCGCTGGATGGCGACCAGCACCTCGTCGCCCCGGCGCAGCCGCGGGTCGACGTCCCGGTCCATGAGGAAGGTGACCTCCTTCTCGCCCGTGGCCGGCTTGTAGTAGTGGAAGACGTCCAGGGTGATCCGGTCCTGTTCGGTGCCGGGGACCGCGGCCACCTTCGTGACCGTGCCCTCCGCGATGAGCCGGGAGCAGGCGATGTAGCCGGGGGCGCTGAGCGAGGGCGCGCTGCCGCTGTCCGCCTTGGCACCCGCGGCGCTCTTCTCGTCCGCCCCGCCGGATCCGCCCTGCGTGACCAGCCAGCCCAGCCCGACGACCATCGAGGCCACCGCGGCCGCGGCGAGGGTGCCGGCCCCGACGACGAGCGCGCGCCGATACCCGGAGCGCTTCCCCGGAGTGCCCCCCGGACGCCCGTCGCCCGACCTCCGCGGCCCTCGGGGCCTCTTGGCCCCCCTGGAACTCCGGGACCCACGGGCCGGCTCGGCGGTCCTCCCGGCGTCCGCCAGCGCGTCACCGATGACGACCAACTGCTCCCGGAGCACGTCCACGTCCGCGGCGGCCGACCGGTGCTCGGCCATGAACACGACGTCGTCGCGAGCGCCCTCGGGCAGTTCGGCGTCCGTGATCGCGGCCAGCAGCGCGTCCACACCTTCGTACTCGGCCACGTCACACCACCTCGTCCTCGTGCAGGCGGGCGCGCAGCGCGCGGACCGCCGTGTGCAGCCTGCTCTTGACCGTGCCCTCGGGTACGCCGAGCTCGTCGGCGATGTCCCGCACCGGCAGGTCGGCGTAGAACCGCAGGACGAGGACCTGACGCTGGGCGTCGGGCAGTTCGTCCAGGCCCTGGGCGACGGCCAGCGAGAGCACGCTGGACTCCTCGTCGGAGGGCTGCTCCAACTGGCGCAGCGAGGCGAGCCGCTCGCCCAGCCGCTCCTGCCGGCGCTTGGCCCGGTGCCAGTCCATCGCGAGGTTCGAGGCGACGACCGCCGCCCAGGCCGACACGTCGCGCGGCGCCTCGTCCCCCTTGGCGGCCCGCTCCAGCAGCCGCAGCCGGACCTGCTGTACCCCGTCCGGCAGGTCCGCCTGCGGCACCCCACCGAGCGCGAGCACCGCCCGTACCCGGCGTTCCTGCGTCGCGTCCAGGGGGTCGTCCGCCCCCGGTGCCCGACGTGGCTTTCTGCGCAGCACAGCCACCCCTCCCCTCCCCGCGTCCCCTCTACGACGCCGGCGCGGGTGAAAACGTTCGGCTCGAATCGAGTCGTACGTCACACCGGGCACGCATCCATGACCGGGACGCACCGTACGGCTTGCGGTTCCCCCGTGTCGCCGGGCGATTTCTTCGTACCCACGCGCCCGGCCGCCGCAGGATCGGGCTCCCGCGCGCGTGGGGTCGCGTCCCACGCTGTGAGCCGCGCGACGAAAGGATTGGACACGCGGGCCCGGGTGAGACGCATGATGGAATCGCTGGACCACGTAGAACGCACGTCAAGGGAGTCGCCGTGAGGGTCGGAATCGTCGGAGCCACCGGGATGGTCGGCACAGCCATGCGCAAGATCCTCGTCGAGCGGGACTTCCCGGTCGAGGAGCTGCGTCTGTTCGCCTCGGCCCGTTCGGCCGGGACGGTCGTCGACGGCGTCACGGTGGAGGACGCGTCCACGGCGGACTACTCGGGCCTGGACATCGTGCTGTTCTCGGCGGGCGGGGCCACCTCCAAGGCGCTGGCCGAGAAGGTCGCCTCCCAGGGTGCCGTCGTGATCGACAACTCCTCTGCCTGGCGCAGGGACCCCGAGGTCCCCCTGGTCGTCTCCGAGGTGAACCCGCACGCGATCGCCGACCGTCCCAAGGGCATCATCGCCAATCCGAACTGCACGACGATGGCCGCGATGCCGGTCCTGAAGCCGCTGCACGAGGAGGCGGGCCTCCAGGCGCTCGTCGTCGCCACCTACCAGGCGGTATCCGGTTCGGGAGTCGCCGGTGTGGCGGAGCTGCACGGCCAGGCGCTGAAGGTCGTCGGCGAGGCCGACGGGCTGACCCACGACGGCGAGGCGGTCGACTTCCCCGAGCCGCAGGTCTACAAGCGCCCCATCGCCTTCAACGTGCTCCCCCTCGCGGGTTCGATCGTCGACGACGGTCTGAACGAGACGGACGAGGAGCAGAAGCTGCGCAACGAGTCGCGCAAGATCCTGGAGATCCCCGCCCTCAAGGTCTCCGGCACCTGCGTCCGCGTCCCGGTGTTCTCCGGCCACTCCCTCCAGGTGAACGCCCGCTTCGACCGCCCGATCTCCGCCGAGCGCGCCACCGAGCTCCTCGGCGGCGCCCCGGGCGTCGTCCTCTCGGACATCCCGACCCCGCTCCAGGCCGCGGGCAAGGACGCCTCGTACGTCGGCCGCATCCGGCCGGACGAGACGGCCGAGAACGGCCTCGCGCTGTTCGTCTCCAGCGACAACCTCCGCAAGGGTGCCGCGCTGAACGCGGTCCAGATCGCGGAGCTGGTGGCGGCCGAGCTCAACGAGGGCTGACACCCGCGTCCCACCACACGCCCGAGGGGGCGGGGCCCCGCCCGGGGCCCCCCCCCCGGGGGGGGGGGGGGGCGGAGGGGGTGCAAAGCGGGGGGCCCGCGCCCGGGCCCCCC
>NZ_JBSFZS010000344.1:0-2875 GCF_053600395.1 Streptomyces sp. NPDC005070
CCTTCAGTCTCGACAGCTTCGACTGGGACGTCCTTCCCGCACTGCTGAAGCAGGCCAAGAAGGACCTGAACGTACAACGGCCGACCATGCGCTACGTCCTGGTCCGCCCTGCCGACGACACCTTCGACACCCCGCTGGGACTGGCTGTCTATCTCGCCGACGAACACGTCACCGGCTATCTGGACGCCGACCTGAAGGGCAAGGTCACCCGGGTGATGCCGGCCCAGGACTGAGGCCTGTCGGCTGCGGCCGACGGCGTGACGTAGGGATGCCGGTCGCCCTGCCTGCCGCCGCTCATGATCCCCGCATCCGGCCGTTGTCAGGGCCGACAACTCGGGCGGCTCCGACCCCGGTTCCCATTCACGCCGCCCGTCCCGCCCTGGGGGCGGCTCTCCAACACCCGGGAAGACACGTTCGTGGCCGATCAGGACAGCGAATTCCTCACCCATGCGGCCGAGGTCGCCTTCGACCTCGGCCTCGACCGATTTCGCGTCACCAAACTCACGCTCCGGTCCCGCGCCATCGAATTCACCGAAGTCGGCGGCCCGTCAGAGCCGCCCGTCTACTTCGGAGGCGAGCCGCCCGGAACCGGACGCGAGGCACGCCGTACGTACGACTGGCAGCCCGGCGCCGACGCGCCGGCTTGGATGAACATGGCGTGGCTGCTCGACGACCTGGCCGCATGGGTCGATCAGATGGCCGTAGACCGCATCACCCTGATCGGCATCGAGGCGCCGGAGCCGCACAGTTGCGATGTGTTGGTCCTCGACGGCGACAGCCGTTATCACGTCCGGCTGGCACTGGCCGACCGGCGCGATGTCCTGGACTTCCCCGGCATGTATCTGCGGGAGATGTTCGCCGAGGGCCGCTACCGCGCCTACCTGCTGGAGGACCAGCCGGTCGTCGACCTGCGTGGCGTCCTCTGAGGAATCGGCTTCTACGGGCTCGGGCTCGCCCGGCGTCGGCGGGGGTCGCTGAGCTGATTCCCGCGTCCGTCGAGGTGGCCGGCGAAGCCCTGGTCAGGCGGGGGCGAAAGCCTCCTCGGGGGCGTCGTCGAGGACGAATCCGTTGTCGAGCCGGACGCGGACCGTGATGCGGAGCATCTGCCGCTGGTAGGCGGCCCACTGCTCCTCCAAGGCCCCCACCTGCTCCTCCACTTGCTTTCTGCTCGCCGGCGGCATCTGGGGGCCGAAGTCGTCGAGGAGCGACTTGAGGCGCAGGTACTCACGGACCTCGTGGCTCTGCTGCCGGTGATGCTCGTCCACCCGCTCCACGGTGCCCTCGATGCCCGCTGCCAGGGCCACAGAGGCGGCGAAGGCGCCCGTCTCCTCCGGGGGCTCTCCGGCCGGGGTCACCGACCCGGCCAGCCGGAGATCCGCAGCCAGCCGCACCCGTTGGCCCACGTTCAGCGTCATCGATCCTTCGTCCTCCTCGTCGGTCACCGGCGATCCGGTGCACGGGGCGTCGCCAGGCGTACCGGAGAGGACAGATCATCCCACCGTTCCCGGGGACTGCGCGGGAGTGAGCCTGTTGCCAGAACCCATGCTCAGCCGGACCTCGGACGATGTCGGGTGTTCTGGTCACCCGCGTCCGGACGGCACGGATGGTATCCGCGGGAAGGCGGCGGTATCACCACGCCTCTTCCTTCGCCGTCGGCCTGTATGTGTCTGCCAGGGCGTCAGGAACTCACAGTGGAGGTCAGATGTCGCATAACCGTTCGGGCGCGGCAATCGGCATGATCACAGACGGAGGTGGAGACCGTCCAAAAGGAACGAAGGGGTCCCCACCTCACAGGTATCCACTGCCTCATGAAGAAAGACAGTTCACTACATGACCAGAAGTGCCAGGGTTCCCGCGGCGGCTACCGCGGAGAGAATCACACACAGACGCATCGTCTTGGCCCAGCTCTGCAGTGCGTCCGTAACGACTTTTCCGATCTCCTTGTACACTTTCACCTCCCTTCCGGACCGAGAGACACATGGCTCCCTTTTGTAAAGACCAGACATCTCTCGAGGTAATTTTTGCATGACGAAACGAGGCGTGCCAAGAGCTCTTCGTTCGGGGTAATAAGAAACGGGCCTGCACTGAATGGATTATTCAGTGCAAACCCGTCAAAATCCTTTACGGTAGCCGCCGCAAAGGGGGTGCCCCTGCCTGTCAACAAGGGGCGTGGATACCTTCTGCTCCAGTATCGGCACCGTAGGGCCATCTGCCAAGTGGCAGATGGCTTCTTTCTGTCAGCCGCCACGCTCAGCGCCATGCACCAACGGCATAGTCAGCCGATGCCACATCGCCGTCCGCCATTCGGCTGGCACAGCTTCAGGCAGCCACCTGGCATAAAGCGAGCTGGCGCCCGCTTCCCCGTCATCCGATGGACGCATTCCCGACGGGCACCCAACACTTACCGCCCCGCCGACCAGCCCCTCCACCAGGAACACGCGCTTGCCGGCACAGGCAGCCGACCGTCTGCGACTGATGTAATCTTTGCCACGCGCATCGCTTATCCGGTGCGCTCCGCGTGTCATGCCCACATTATTCTGCTCCGGAGCTTCCTCATGGACAAGATTCCCAGCCCTCCCCTGACCTGGCTGAAGAGCAGCGCAAGCGGAGGGGGGAACTGCGTTGAGGTTGCAGTCAGTTCTGCTGTTCTGCACGTACGTGATTCGAAAGTCCCGGCGGGCTCCGTCCTGACCTTCCCCGGCCATTCATGGCAGGCATTCCTCAATGGACTGCGCTGAGTATCACCATCGCGGGCCGGTCCAGCTTTCTCCGCTATTTTTCGACTCTCGGCACGTCCAGGTTGTCGGTCAGGTTGTCGCTGATCAGCGTTCCCACGACGCTGATCAGGGCCACCGCGAGCCAGTACACGCCCGCC
>NZ_JBSFZS010000345.1:0-2865 GCF_053600395.1 Streptomyces sp. NPDC005070
GGCGAAGATGGCGGAGCCGCTCGACATCGTGTGGTCCCGTGCGCTCCCCGTCGGTGTATCGCCGTCCACGGTGACGGTGTCGCAGGACGCGGTCGGCCGCTGGTTCGTTTCCGTGCTCTGCGAGGACCCCTCCGTTGAGCCGCTGCCGGCCACGGATGCGGCCGTCGGCATCGACGTCGGACTGGATCACCTGGTGGTCCTCTCCGCCGGCGAGAAGATCGCCAACCCCCGGCACGAGCGCCGCGATCGGGCCCGGCTCGCCCGGGCCCAGCGACAGCTCGCCCGCAAGGCCGGGGGCGAGGGCGCGAACCGGGCTAAGGCCCGCCGGAAGGTCGCGGGGATTCACGCCCGCATCGCCGACCGCAGGCGCGATCACCTGCACAAGCTCACCACTCGGCTCGTTCGTGAGAATCAAACGATCGTGATCGAGGACCTCACCGTCCGCAATATGGTCAAGAACCGGAAACTGGCCCGTGCCATCAGTGATGCGGCATGGAGCAAGTTCCGGAGCATGCTGGAGTACAAGGCCCACTGGTATGGCCGCGAACTGATCGTGATCGACCGTTGGTTCCCCTCCTCCAAGCTCTGCTCCGCCTGCGGCAGCCTGCAGGACAAGATGCCGCTGCACGTCCGAACCTGGACATGCCACTGCGGGACGACCCATGACCGGGACGTGAACGCGGCGAAGAACATCCTGGCCGTCGGGCTGACGGCGTCTGTCTGTGGAGCTGGCGTAAGACCTCAACGGAGCACTCCGGGCGGGCAGTCGGCGATGAAGCAGAAACCCCCACGGCGCGAGCCGTAGGAATCCCTCCTTCAGGAGGGGAGGAAGCCAAGTCAGTGGTCCCCCGGCAGGTGAAGGCCCAGGTGGTGGGCGAAGAAGGCCATGACGTCCGCGTAGAGGCGGGCGCTGCGCGAGGAGGCGCGGGCGCCGTGGCCGACACCGCGCTCGGTGCGCAGTACGACCGGCGCGTGACCGGTTCCGGCCCATTGCAGGGCGGCGCACATCTTGCGGGCGTGCGCGGGGTCGACGCGTGTGTCGCCGTCGAAGACGGCGAGCAGCACGGGCGGGTAGGGCGCGCCCTCGCGCACCTGGTGGTAGGGCGAGTACGCGAGGAGGTGCGCGAACTGAGCGGGGTCCGCGGCACTTCCGTACTCGTCGCGCCAGCTCGCCCCCATGCCCGACAGTTCGTAGCGCACCATGTCGAGCAGGGGTGCCGCGCACACGACGGCGCCGTAGGTCTCCGGGCGGCGGGTCAGCGCGGCGGCGGCCAGCAGACCGCCGTTGGAGCTGCCGAGGACGCCGAGCCGGCCGGGGGCGGCCCACCGGTTGCGGAGCAGGTGGTCCGCCGCCGCGTCGAAGTCGTCGAAGGTGTTGTGCTTGTGCTCGCGGCGTCCGGCGCGGTGCCACTCCTCGCCCTCCTCTCCCCCGCCGCGCACGCAGGCCACCGCGTACACACCGCCCGCGCGCACCCAGGGGATGGCCTGGGGGGTGAAGCCGGGAGTCATGGAGGCGCCGAAGCCGCCGTAGCCGGTGAGGACGGCGGGGCGCGGTCTGCCGGGGCGGCCTGTGGGGGACATGACGAACATGTGCACCTCGGTGCCGTCGCGGGAGCGCACGACCTCCTGGGTGACGTGTACGCCCTCGACGGGGGCCATTTCCGGGGAGCCGCCGGCCCAGGGGCTCAGGCGTCCCGATACGGCGTCGTAGTGGAGGACGACGGTGGGGGTGCTGTGGTCGGTGTAGGCGAACCACAGTTCATGGCCTGCTTCTTGACGTGCAGTCAGTGACGTGATCGTTCCTCGTCCCGGCAGGGGTACGTTCCCGGTCCGGGCGCCGGTCCTGGCATCGTGCAGCGTCAACTCACCGACCGCGTGCCGGGTTCGTACGACGGCTAGGAGCGGCCGGTCCAGTGCCGGGCCGTCGAGGACCGTGAAGTCCTGGAGTACGGTGCCGGGTTGCTCGGCCACCAGAGTGCGCCAGGGGCGCGGATCAGCCTGGTGCGGATCAGTCTGGCCCGGCTGTGTGGCGTCGCGGGGGGCCGCGGCGATCCGGCCGCGCGGGGCACCGGCCGTGGTCCTCAGCAGCAGCGGTCCCGCACCCGGCCTGAGGCGGACGGCGGTGCGGCCGTCGGCGGCGTACTGAAGGCGGCGCAGGTCGGGCCGGTCGGGTCCGTTCGTGGTCAGGTCGCCGGTCCACAGGTCGGTGTGCGGGGAGGTGCCTTCGCTGGCGCCGATGATCAGGAGTCGGCCGTCGGAGGCGGTGGCGACGGTGTAGTACTGGGTGTCCGACCGTCCGGCGCCGAAGATCTCCACGTCCTCGTCGGCCGGTGTGCCGAGCCGGTGCAGATACACGCGGCGACGGGGTCCGGCCCCGGCGGGCGCGTCCCCGGACGACAGTCGGCGTACGTAGTAGAAGGCCCGGCCGCCCGGCAGCCAGGCCACGGGAGAACGGCGGACCCTGTGCACGGGCCCGTCGACCGTCTCGCCCGTCGCCGCGTCGAGCACGCGCAGCACCGAGTGTTCCGTACCGCCCGAGGAGAGCTGGACGGCCACGAGGTCGCCTTCCCAGGAGGGTTCCCAGGCGTCGAGTACCGTCGTACCGGCCGGATCGGTGTCCAGCGGGTCGAGCAGGATCCGCGTCCGGCCGGCCTCGCGGACGGCCAGTGCGGCGAGTTCACGCCCGGGTTCCCTGCGCGTGTGGAACTCCCGCCCGCCGCGCGCCACCGGCGGACGGCCCCCGCCTCCGGCGAGCAGGGCGGTCATGCGCGCGAACAGAGCGTCACGGGCCGGCCAGCGGGCCTCCTCCTCGGCGTAGAGCAGGTCCTGAGCGGCGCACCACGCGGTGGTGGCGGGGTTCCGCGC
>NZ_JBSFZS010000346.1:0-2859 GCF_053600395.1 Streptomyces sp. NPDC005070
TCGCGGGCCATCGCCAGGAAGTGCGAGGCGTGCCGGTCCGCCGACTCCCGGCTCTCGCCCACCTGGTCGAGCCACATACGGCCGTACTCCCGGACCCACGGACATCCCGGTCAACCACAGCCCCACCTTCGCCCCCGTCATCCAGCCAACCCTCGACACCGGCGTCAGCGCCCTGGCGGTGGCAGCCCTGGCCTGGCTCGGGTAGCTGAGTCAAGCCTGGAAACGAAGCAGCGCCCGACCAACCCGAGCCCTGGGCGCAGGCTGGACGCGGTACCAGTTACGACGGCGGCGACCGCTACCGGCAGGCCCGGCTCCGCTACGTGTTCCTCAAGGCGCCGCGCAGGCCCACCAGCGCGACGACTGCGCCCATCAGGCACAGCGTTCCGGTGACGGTCACGGCGGTGTGCACACCATTGATGAACCTGAGCGGTGCCCTGCCCTCCATCACCTCCGCCCTGAGCGGGCCGGACATGGAGCCGGATCCCGGGGCGGCACCCATGGCCACCGCGTCCTTGGCATCCGCCCAGACCACTCCCGTCCTCGACCGCTTCCTCGGAGAGGCTGACCAGGACGACGCGGCCACTGGCGAGTTCACCCCAAGGCGCCTACGCGTCGTAGGCAGTCCCACGGGACGGAGAATCCGAGGCGGTCGGGGTAGAGGACGGCCGAGTCGTCTCCGTCGCCGTCCGCGTGGCGTTCGGGCACCAGGTGCGTCGAAGTCCGGAACGCATCCCGGACAATGCCCTGGCCGACGAGCTGCGTGAATCCGCTAAGAATCGGCGTCGGGCGCCAGCGCCGAGACGGCGCATCCCACGGACAGAACGGCGAGACATCCGACGAGCACCCAGCAAGCCCCTCGGGTGTTCAAGGCCGCCGCGAGGATCTGGACGCCAGGAGGCCGAGAGCGCGGAAGCCATACCCACACCGCCGACGGACAGCGCGCGTCTGCCGGCCGGAGCGGTCACTGTGCGTATGGGCGGCGGATCAGTTTGGGATGACATGACGAGACGGACCGTCTCACTTATTGATATGCAGGTTTGACATTAGGCAGCCTTATGGCTGATAAAGAACTTGCTTTGGCCATCGACTTACGGTCGGTGATGGCAGTGCCCTTCTAGCCGAATGAGTCCGCCGTGTCCCTGTCCCACGCCGCCCCGACCCCCGCCAGCCCCGGGGAGGAGTGGAACGCCTGGCGCGTCGAGCGTCATCGCACGCTCCCCGCGCCGACCGGAAACCTCGCCCTCGTGGAAACCCGCTGGCTGCCGGCCGGCGAGAAGCCCGACGTCGAGGCGATCCGCACTGGGCAGCCGGACACCGTGACCGTCACCACGCTGCGGCGCACCGACCTCGTCACCGGCGCACCCGAGCACGGCCTGCGCTTCTGGGACGCGGACTCGCCCGCCATCCGCCACTTCGAGGGCGTCGAGGCATTCCCGTACGACCCCGCCTGGGTCCTGGAAGCCACCTACTCGCCCGTGCCCGGCGCGCGGCGCATCGCCTTCGAGCACCTCCGGGACAACGGCGGCACCCGCGATCTCGTGGTGCCGGGAGACATCACGCTCAGCGTCGACGGCCGCGAGTACACCCTCAGCGCCTTCGACGACGACGGCACCCTGCTGCTCGTCTTCGGCGACCCGACCAACGGGGACACCACCTACGGCGCCGGCCGCTTCCTGTTCGTCCGGCGCACCGACGACGACCACCGCGTCGTCCTGGACTTCAACCGGGCCTTCGTGCCGCCCTGCGGATTCTCCGATCAGTACAACTGTCCGATGCCGCCGCGGCAGAACCGCTTCCACCTGCCGGTCGAGGCCGGAGAGAAGCGCCCCGTCTTCCGCGACGGCTTCCTCGCACAGCACTGACCGATCAGCACGCCCGATCGGCACTGACCGATCAGTAGACCTTCCTCCCGCACGAAAGCGCCCTGAACCATGAGACTCAACAAGTCGACCCTCTATGTCATCGCCACCACCGCCAGCCTCGCCGTCGCGCTCACCGCCTGCGGCGGCTCCGGCGCGAAGAGCACCTCGGCCGGCGGCTGGGACAAGAACGCCGCCGTCAACATCGGTTCCCTGTACGAGCCGCAGAACCTCGACAACACCGCGGGCGGCGGCCAGGGCGTCACCGAGGCCCTCAACGGCAATGTGTACGAGGGCCTGTTCCGGCTCACGGACGACGGCAAGGTCGACAAGCTCCTCGCCCAGGACTACAAGGCGAGCCCGGACGGCCTCACCTACACCTTCACGCTGCGCAGCGGGGTGAAGTTCCACAGCGGCAAGGAACTCACCAGCGCCGACGTCAAGTACAGCCTTCAGAAGGTCCTCGCGAAGGACTCTCAGTCCGCCCGCAAGAGCAACCTCGAGGTCATCAAGGACATCGCCACCCCGGACGCGCACACCGTCAAGGTCACGCTGTCCCAGAAGTCGATCTCCTTCGTCTACAACCTCTCCTACGTCTGGATCATCAACTCCGAGGCGAAGAACCTGAAGACGGGCGAGGACGGCACCGGCCCCTACACCCTTGCCAAGTGGACCCGTGGCTCCGCGCTGAGCCTGGCCCGCTTCGCCGGCTACTGGGGCGACGCCGCCGCCAACAAGCAGGTCGTCTTCCACTACTACAAGGACGCCACCGCACTGAACAACGCGCTGCTGACCAACGCCGTCGACGTGGTCACCAGCGAGCAGTCGCCCGACGCGCTGGAGCAGTTCAAGAGCAACCAGAACTACAAGGTCAACGACGGCAACTCGACGACCAAGCTGCTGCTGGCCTTCAACGACAAGGCCAAGCCGTTCAGTGTGCTCCTCGACTTCATGCTGTCCGCCACCGCGCAGCAGCAGGTCAGCGAGATCGGCGGCGGCT
>NZ_JBSFZS010000347.1:0-2834 GCF_053600395.1 Streptomyces sp. NPDC005070
GCACGGTGCGGGAGCGGCTGAGGGTGCTGCCCGGGGCCTCGCACCTCGCCCTGGTGGGCGGCGACTTCGACGTCCTTCTGCTGGTGGCCGCGCGTCGAGGCGGCCCGGTCGTACTCAGCTCAGTTTGCGGCAGAGCAGCGCGGCCGGGCCCTGACTGGCGCCGAACCGGGTCGTGAAGGCGATTCCGGCGGCGTACTCGTCGTCGGCGCACTGGCCCTTGTAGTCACCGTTCGCGAAGTCGCCTCCGGCCGCGCCCGCGGGCCGGTTGTCGGAACGGTCGAACCACACCGTCCGCCCGGCGCCCGCCAGCGAGGTGGCGGCCGGAACGCAGAGCGCGGCGGATGTACGGCCGCCCCGGCGGCTGTAGCCGATGAGGAAGTTCCCCGACGGACACTGCAACTTGGTGTACCCCGAGGCCCAGTCGCCGCCCGAGGGCACATAGCGCTCGTCGGTGACGACCGTCTGGGTGTCGGCCGAGGAGCGGAGGTCGCCCGTGGAGACGTCGGTGCACAGCGCGCGAACACCGCTGTGGCCGAGCCCGATCAGCCGTTCGCCGTCGGGGCAGGTGGCCTTGGACGCGCCCGAGTTCCAGTCACCGCCCGCGCGCACCCGCAGCGACTGCACATAGTCGCCGTGATCGGTGGCGAGCATGTTCCGGCTCGGGACGGCGTCCACGGACCCGGTGCGGGTCGGGGCGGTCATGAGCCGGTTCCACGCGGTGCCGCGCCAGTCGGACTGGTCGAGGATTCCGTACCGGTTGCCGGAGGTGTCGTAGCGCAGCAGGGACCAGTCGTCGTGGCCTTCCCAGCCGACGAGCGGCCAGTAGGCGAAGTCGACGTCATGGTCGGCGAAGTAGTCGGTGATGTTGCCGAACCAGGTCCGGGCCGCCGTGCCCGTCTCGCCGGCGCCGATACCGAACTCGCTGATCCACACGGGAGCGGTGAAGTGCTGGTTCGCCTCGGAGGAGACGAAGAAGGCCTGGTCGTTCAGGACTTGGTAGAGCTGGTCGCGGCCGAGGTCCTGGTAGCGGGCGTCGTGGGTCTCGCCGATGCCGGTCGCCCCGCTGTGGCTGGGGCCGGTGTATCCGTAGAAGTGCGCGGAGTACACCAGCTTGCGGGCGGCGACGAGGGTGTGCGAGAGGTTGCGCGCGGGGGTGAGGGTGGGGCGGCCGTGCGGGAGCCCGTCGACCGGCAGGCCGGTCCAGTTGATCCCCTCGATGACGATGAGGAGGTTGCGGTTGGCCTCCGAGAGGATG
Organism: Streptomyces sp. NPDC005070; assembly: GCF_053600395.1. NCBI lineage: Bacteria > Bacillati > Actinomycetota > Actinomycetes > Kitasatosporales > Streptomycetaceae > Streptomyces > Streptomyces sp. NPDC005070. Next base: position 1,256 of record NZ_JBSFZS010000347.1, read on the forward strand.
CGGTCCGCGGCGAGCTGGGCGGCCGCGTACCAGTCGTGTGCGTCACCCAGGCCCCAGTTGGGGTCGTCGAGTATGTCTCGGCGTACTTCGTTGTAGAGATCGGCGCCCACCACGCGCGGGTCACCGGCGTAGCGGCGGGCCATGAAGACCCAGTCGTCCGCCCACTGCTGGGTGGACTGACCGCTGTTCCAGCGCTCGTTGCCGTCGACGCCGCAGCACCAACGCGAGGTGTTGGTGTGGTTGTTGAGGATGACGGCGAACCCGCTCTGGGTGAGGGCGGCGACCACGGCGTCGTAGACCTGCAGCGGTGTTCTGCCGCGCAGCCCCGGGTTGGCCGTGACGGCGGCGTCCGGCACCGGGGCCGTCGAGTGGATCATCTCGTTGGAGAAGGGCAGCCGGATGCTGTTGATGCCCAGCCGGTGGAAGTCGTCGAGCAGTTGGGGCAGCGACGCGCGGTCCAGGCCGAGAGGGATGCCGTAGGAGTTCTGGCCGGCGTGGTGGTTGGCCGGGTCGTCCTTGCTGCCGCTGCCCGTCCAGGAGCCTTGTGCGCCGTCCCAGTTGGCCGACTTCAGCCGGAAACGGTTGCCGTCGGCGTCCACGATGTACCGTCCGCGGGTGGAGAGCGGCGCCTTCCATGTCTCGGCCGCCGCGGCGGTGGCGGTGGTTCCCCGCGCGCTGTCCGCGGGATCCGAGGTGGCGGCGACCGCCCCCGGCGCCGTGGCCAGCAGCAGGAGGGCGGCTGCCGCCAATGTCAGGTACTTGCCAAATCTAAGGGTAGGCATCGGACCTCTGTGAGGGGTGTCGGTAAGCGAACGTGAGTGTCGGTGCCCACCGGCGACCAAGAAGGGGGTGCCGGTCGCCGAGGTTCCGGCGTGACGGGGCGAGTCGGGCTCGTGCCCGCCGGAGCCTAGCGGGAAGCCCCGGCCATGGTGAGAGTTCCGGTCAGCCGGTGAGCCGGCCGGCGGGTGAGTTGGTCGGCCGGTGAGTTGGTCGGCCGGTGAGTTGGTCGGCCGGCCGGTCAGCGGACTCGGATGAACATCACGTCATAACCGCTGTTCGTGCTGCGGGTCTTGATGTAGACGCCGTCGGAGCCGCCGTTGGGGTTGCCGGTGTTGCCCTCGACGGTGGTGAAGCCGGCGCCGCCGCTCACCGTTCGCACGATGCCTATATGTTCCTGCCCACCGGTGTAGTTGTTGCCCCCGTTCCAGTCGAAGGCCACGATGTCGCCCGGCTGCGGGTTCGTCGTGACGGAGAGGTGATAGGTGCCGGCCCGCGCCTGCTTGACCCAGCCCGAGACATAGGTGTTGCGGTAGGAGCTGGCCCCGGTCTGCTGGGCCACCCAGCTCACGAAGGTCGCGCACCAGGCGTAGTTGCGGGTGGACAGCGACAGGCCCACGGCCGATCCGTAGCTGTTCGCGCGGGCGCTGCCCTCGGCCGTGCCGACCTCGGCCGCGGCCAGAGCGAGGATCTTGCCGTAGCCGCCACCGGGCGGCGTGGAGGAGGGCGGGGTGACCGCGCCGTACAGAGCGGCCTTGGTGTTCGGATCCACCTGGCCGTCGACGGACAGACCCTTCTCGGC
>NZ_JBSFZS010000348.1:0-2831 GCF_053600395.1 Streptomyces sp. NPDC005070
AGCGGTGCGAGACCGCCGCGCACGGCAGCGAGGTCACGGTGAACGGGCGGGCGGTGACGCTGACCGCGGGCGCGAGCACGGCACAGCCTCGCACTACCCACCCGGCACGCCCTGCTGGGTCGACCTGATGGCCCCCGACCAGCAGGCAGCCCTCGACTTCTACCGTGACCTGCTCGGCTGGGAGGGCGAGGTCGGCCCGCCCGAGTTCGGCGGGTACGCGATCTGCACCCTGAACGGCAAGCCGGTGGCCGGAATCATGAAGGCCCAGCCGATGAACGAGGGCGATCCCATGCCGCCCACGGTGTGGACCACCTACCTGGCGAGCGCCGATGCGGACGCCACCGGGACGGCGATCGCGGCTGCCGGGGGCACCGTGATGTTCCCGGCGATGGACGTGGGCACCGTCGGCCGGATGCTGGTCGCGGCCGACCCGACCGGCGCCGTCTTCGGCGTCTGGCAGCCCGTCGACTTCTGGGGCGCCGCGGTGGTCAACGAGCCTGGCGCCTTCACCTGGAACGAGCTGCACACCCCGGACCTGGCCGCCGCCGGGGCCTTCTACCAGCAGGCGGTGGGCCTGACCTCCGCCCCGATGGAGGGCATGGAGAACTACCACTCGATGAACGTGGGCGACCGCTCGGTCGGCGGCATGACCACCATGGGTGAGATGGCGCCCCCCGGGACGCCCCCGCATTGGCTCACCTACTTCTCGGTGGACGACACCGACAGCGTGGTGGACGCGCTGGTCAAGGCGGGCGGCAACGTCCTCATCCCGCCGTTCGATTTCGTCGCCGGCCGGATGGCCGTCGTGACGGACCCGCAGGGGGCCCAGTTCGCCTTGATCAAGTCCGTACCCATGTAGGACTTCGGACGCCAAGACCCCGCCCGCCCGGACTCAGGGCAGGCGGGGGTCTCTTTTTTGATGGCGGGAGCCGAGCGGATTCAGGCCACTCCGACCACCTCGACGACAAGCGATTCATCCGGCCGGCCAACTCGTCGGTGTCTGCCCGGAGATGACTGCCCTGCCCGCGCAGGTCGCGGGCCTTCGCCACGTTGCGCGGTTGAACACTCTTGGTGAGCCGTCACGGCGGCACACCTTCCGTGTTGTTCGTCGATGCGCCACGAGCGCGGTGCGGGTCGGATGCCGTGTGTCACAGGGTGACGGCGAGCAGTTCGGCGTTGCGGTCGCCCGGCGTGCCCGCCCATCCCGGGTGGACACCACCGGACATGCCCTCGGCGAGCCTGGGGGCGTTGTACGCCAGTTCCCGGTAGAGCGAGGCCAGACCGGTCGCCGAGAGGTCGGAGAAGTCGAGGGAGGTGCGGTGCGGGGCGGCGGACTCGACGAGCGTGGTGAAGAGGGAGACCGTGCCGTCGCCGTTGTCGGTGAGCTCCAGCACGCGTGCGTGGTGCGGATAGTCCACATGCGAGGCCGTGTTGACCTCCCAGAAGGAACGGGCGGACACCGGGTGCGCGTGCGGGGTGATGCGGTTGACGTGGCTGTGACCGTTGATCCACGCCAGGACATTGGGGAAGCGGGAGAGCAGGGCGATGACCTCGGCGCCGTCGTGCCTGGGTTCGTCGCCGAGGGCGGCGTCGGGACGGCGGGTCATGCTCGGACTGTGGTGGTGGCTGAACACCAGGATGTGGGCGTCGTCGGCACCGGGACGGCGGACGAGGCGGCCGTCGGCGTCGTAGGAGCGTGAACTGTGTTCGGCCAGGGTCCGCTCCAGCCAGCGGAGCTGCTCGGTGCCGAGAGATCCCTCGTAGTGGCCGCTGCGGTAAGTGGTATCGATGCTGACGCCGACGACGTTCTCGGCGATCCGGAACGTGTAGTAGAGGCGGTCGTCGTCCAGATGGTCCGGTGTGAAGCCGTGCCCGAGCGGGCCCGGGCCGGTGTGGGAGGGGTCGAGATGGGCGGTCAGATAGTCGCGCGGGGTGCACAGTCGGCGGCGCTCGTCGGGCGTGACCTGCCGTGCGTCCGCCGCGTGCCGGCGCAGAATCGCGGCGAGGACCTCGCTCTTCGGGTCATCGCCCGACCGCAGCGCCTTCGCGTAGGCGGCGGCGTCCGTGTCGGAGACCGAGAGCAGCTTGCGGGAGCCGGTCGCGATGTCCCCGAGCGCCGGTGAGAGGCATCCGCCGGGCAGCGCGTCGTGGTTGCCGGCTGTCGAGTACCAGGGGATGCGCAGCCCAGGGCTGGTCACCGGCCGTGTCGCCGCGGCAAGGAAGCCGGGAATCAGCGGCAGTCCGCGCCGCTTGTCCAGGTCACGCAGCGAGGCGTCGTCCGGGTGCCAGTAGAGGGGCAGGCCGGAGTTCTGGACGCCTTCGTACGCCGTCGGGTCACCGGTCGTGGGCGTGATCCGGCCGCCGTTCATCAGCGTGAGGAACCACTCCAGCTCGATCGCCGCGTTGTTGTCGAGATTGTCCCCGGTCGTCATCACGAACGCGGGCGGCAGTCCGGAGTGAGGGCCCCTGCGCAGCGCGTTCACCTGCTGTACGAGCGCCACCGCGCCCGCCGGGGTCAGCGCCTCCTGCGCGCGCCAGGCGCTGTCGGACCTCGCCCGCAGGAACTCGGTCCGCAGCGGGTTCTGCACGTCGGTGAGGTGCAGGTCGGTGAACTGGACGAAGCAGGCCAGCGGAGTACGCCGGCCGGCCCGCCCCGAACGGGCGGCGGCCAGTTCCTCGCGCACGACGAGCGGCCAGCCGGGGCCGGACACCAGCCGCCGGTAGCCGCCCGTGCGGGCCGGTCCGGCGAGGCGGGCCGTTGTCTCCAGCGTGGTGGCCGCGGCGGGCTGCGGAGCCTGCGTCGGCAGGGCGGCCTGGGCGGGCCGAGGCGC
>NZ_JBSFZS010000349.1:0-2797 GCF_053600395.1 Streptomyces sp. NPDC005070
ATATCTTTGTAAATACAAAACGCCATCGCACAGGTCCGACCGGAGGGTTACTACTTAGGGGTCGGGGTGGGGTGCGTGGTCAAGGCCACGCACCCCTCCCGTCCATGCTTCCCAGGGGCCGCCGGGCTTCCGCGCCCCGGCCCCGCCGGCGCCGGGCGGCAGCCGGTCCAGGGCGTGACAGGCCCTAGCGGAGGAAGGGGTCCACCGCGACGGCCACGAAGAGGATCGACACGTAGGTGATCGACCAGTGGAACAGCCGCATCTCCTTCAGCTTGCCGCCGGACACCTCGGCCTTGGCGCGGTTCTGGAGACCGTGCGCCTCCCACAGCCAGAACCCGCCCGCGCCGAGCGCGACCGCGGTGTAGAACCAGCCCGTGTAGCCGAGCGGGGTGAGCAGCAGCGAGACCGCGACCATCACCCAGCTGTAGATGACGATCTGGCGGGCGACGACCTTGTTGCTCGCGACCACCGGCAGCATCGGCACGCCCACGCGCGCGTAGTCGTCGCGCACCTTCATGGACAGCGGCCAGTAGTGCGGCGGCGTCCAGAAGAACATGACGAGGAAGAGGATGACCGGCGCCCACGACATGGAGTTCGTGACGGACGACCAGCCGATGAGCACGGGCAGACAGCCGGCGATGCCGCCCCAGACGATGTTCTGCGAGGTACGCCGTTTGAGGATCATCGTGTAGACGACGACGTAGAAGAGGAGCGCCCCGAGTGACAGCCAGGCGGACAGCCAGTTGACGGCGAGACCGAACAGCAGGGTCGACACGACCGCCAGCGTGATGCCGAAGGCGAGGCACTCACGGGGGCTGACCATGCCGGTGACGAGCGGGCGCTGCGAGGTGCGCTCCATGAGGGCGTCGATGTCGCGGTCGATGTACATGTTGAGCGCGTTGGCGCCGCCCGCGGACAGATAGCCGCCCAGGCAGGTGAGGAGCACCAGCTTCAGATCGGGCACACCCTGCTGGGCCAGGAACATCACCGGAACGGTGGTGATCAGCAGCAGCTCGATGATCCGCGGCTTGGTCAGCGCCACGAACGCCTTGAGACGGGCCCCGAACGGCCGCTGGCCTCGGCTGCTGCTCGTCCCGAGAACACCCGCAGGACGGGATTCGACGGCCGTCACGCACACCCCTGACAGAGACATCCCAGCGAGCCCCCGGATGAAATCCCCGTAAAGGCCCGCGCGTACCACGCCACTGTAGACGTTGCCCAGACCCCGGTATTCGCGGGGGTGGGCCCGTGTTGAGGAGTGCCGCTGGAAGAGCCGGCCGAGACTCGATTGAGCACTCGGACGAGCGGCTCCGTATTCATGTGCCGAACACGGAACGGCCCAGTCGGGAGGCGGATCCCGGCGAGTCCCGGCAGTCTGGAATGACTCGAAAAAACGCACGTACTCACGGGGGTAGGCTCGACAACGGCCGGGGCGCCCAGTGCACCGGCATTCGACATGTGTGACATGTGGAGAGGAGCCCTGACCCAGGGTGAGCACCAAGCCGACCACCACAGACCTCGAGTGGACCGAGCTGGACCAGCGGGCCGTGGACACCGCCCGCGTCCTGGCCGCCGATGCCGTACAGAAAGTCGGCAACGGCCATCCCGGTACGGCCATGAGCCTGGCGCCCGCCGCCTACACCCTCTTTCAGAAGGTGATGCGGCACGACCCGGCGGACACCGACTGGGTTGGACGGGACCGCTTCGTGCTGTCCGCCGGCCATTCGTCCCTGACCCTCTACACCCAGCTCTACCTGGCCGGTTTCGGCCTGGAGCTGGACGACCTGGAGTCCTTCAGGACCTGGGGCAGCAGGACCCCCGGACACCCCGAGTACGGTCACACGCCGGGCGTGGAGACCACGACCGGTCCCCTCGGCCAGGGTGTCGCCAACGCGGTGGGCATGGCGATGGCCGCCCGCTACGAGCGTGGTCTGTTCGACCCGGAGGCGCCGCAGGGCGAGTCCCCGTTCGACCACTTCATCTACGCGATCGCCGGTGACGGCTGTCTCCAGGAGGGCATCTCCGCGGAGGCCTCCTCCATGGCCGGGCACCAGAAGCTCGGCAACCTGGTCCTGCTGTGGGACGACAACCACATCTCGATCGAGGGCGACACCGAGACCGCGGTCTCCGAGGACACGGTCACGCGCTACGAGGCGTACGGCTGGCACGTGCAGCGGATCGCCCCGAAGCCGGACGGCGACCTCGACCCGCACGCCATCTACAACGCCATCGAGGCCGCGAAGAAGGTGACGGACAAGCCGTCGTTCATCGCGATGCGCTCGATCATCGCCTGGCCCGCTCCCAACGCGCAGAACACCGAGGCCGCGCACGGCTCGGCGCTCGGCGACGACGAGGTCGCGGCCACCAAGCGCGTCCTCGGCTTCGACCCGGAGAAGTCCTTCGACGTCGCCGCCGAGGTGCTGGCCCACACCCGTCAGGCCCTGGACCGGGGTGCCCAGGCCAAGGCCGAGTGGGAGAAGGGCTACGCCGCCTGGCGTACCGCCAACCCGGAGCGCGCGGCGGAGTACGACCGCATCGCCGCGACCGAGCTGCCGAGCGGCTGGGAGGAGAAGCTCCCGGTCTTCGAGGCGGGCACGGGTGTAGCCACCCGCGCCGCGTCCGGCAAGGTGCTCCAGGCCCTCGGCGCGGTCATCCCCGAGCTGTGGGGCGGCTCCGCCGACCTCGCCGGCTCGAACAACACCACGATCGACAAGACCTCCTCCTTCCTCCCGGCGGACAACCCGCTGCCGGAGGCGAACCCGTACGGCCGCACGATCCACTTCGGCATCCGCGAGCA
>NZ_JBSFZS010000350.1:0-2793 GCF_053600395.1 Streptomyces sp. NPDC005070
CCCACCCGAAGCCGCGCCCGACAACAGCGCGGCAGGCGGGAATCGCCCTCCTTTAGGCGGGCGAGGATGTCAATGAGTGCAACGACGCTCAGCTCAGTGACCTGGGCATGGCCGGGCGGCGTCAACGCATGTCGGTGTGAGGTCTCAGGACTTCCTTGACGGTTTGTCGTCAGGAGATCCTTGACGGTCCTTCTGGGTTCCCATGCCTTTGACGTAGAGCCTGGTGATCGGTTCGCGGTTCTTGCGGGGGCGGACGGCGAGTTCGTCCTCACCGTGCAGGATCCGGTAGTGGGTGTCCTCGATGACGACGGTGACGATCTTTCCGGCATGCCGCGGGCCGAGCTTGATGAACTGACCGTTGATCATGAAGCGGCCACTCGCATGCACCTTGCGCTGGGCCCGGATGGCACCGGCCGGCAGGGGCGGAGGCGGCAGCGGGGACGTCGCCGTCCGCGCCCCGAGGATCTGCCCCAGACGCTCGGCCGGAACGGGGCAGGGCCACGTTCCCATCAGGGCGTTGTCGGCGATGGCGTGCATGAGGTGCCCGTCGAGGCGGAGAGTGATCGTGCGGCTGGCGAGGGCGAACCCGACCTGGTAGCGGCCCCCGGCCAGGCAGACGATCCCGTCACGATGGACCTTGCGGTCGACCTCGACCGGTTCGCCCGCGGCGAGGATGGCCGTGCCGCTGCGGGCCCTGGGCAGGGCGGCGGGTGCGGGCTCGGGACCGGCTGGACGGGCGCCGTAGCGCATGGTCAGGTAGGCGAGATCCTCCGGCCGCAGCCGGGACGGGACCGTGGTGACGAGGTGCCCGTCGAGGAGGAAATGGACGCTGCGCTGGTTCGCCCAGACCGTCAGCGTCCTGCCGGCCAGGGCCTGGTGGATGCCGACTCGCTGCCTGCGCGTGACCAGGGTGATCTCGCCGCTGGGAGGCACCCGCACGTCGAACTCGATCGCGGTGCCCTGCGGCGGCAGAACCGGCGGCTCGACAACCTCGACGGACAACTCCAGTTCAGCGACGGCCTGTTCAGAGTGCTCGCCACCGCCGCGGACGGCAGCATGGGGACGGAAGAGACTGATGGGGACAGCCATGTTCAGGGCCTGGTGCGGGCGCTGGTGGTTGTAGGCGTGCACCCAGCCGTCGATCGCTTCCTGGGCTGCGGCCAGCGACTCGAACGGCGCGACGTGATCGAGGAACTCCTCGCGCAGGGTGCGGTGAAAGCGTTCGATCTTGCCCGTGGTGGTGGGCGAGCGCGGCTTGGTCAGCCGCTGGGTGATGCCGTTCTCCCGGCAGATGCGCTCGAAGAGCACCTCCACTGGCTGGGGGCGGGTATGACGGCCGGTGAACTGCTTGCCGTTGTCCGTCAGGACCTCGAAGGGCACCCCGTAACGGCGCATGGCGGCGGTGAAGGCCGAGCACACCGCGCGGGCGCTGGGCACGGCCACCACTGAGGCGATCACGACGAACCGGGAGTGGTCGTCGATGCCGGTGACCATCTTGCACTCCCGCCCGTCGGCCAGCGGAACCCCTCCGACCAGGTCCAACTGCCACAGGTGCATGGGCGCCTCACGTTGCCACCGGCGGTACTTGCGCGGATGCTGCTGTTCCTGGACGCGGACCAGGCCGTTGCGGGACAGCACCCGGTGGACCGTTGCCCGCGACGGTGCGGACTCCAGCCCGCGGCCGGCCAGCTCGTGAGAGATCCGGCGGGCACCCCACCGCGGATGCCGGCGACGCAGCTCGCAGATCTCGGCCTCCACCTCGGCGGACAGGCGTGTGGGGCTGTTCCACGGGCGCCGGGAGCGGTCCAGCAGACCAGGCATGCCCTCCTGCTCGAACCGTCGCCGCCAGCTGTGCAGCGTCTGCCGTGAAGTGCCGTATCGGGCGGCGACCTCACCGATCGGAGACCCGCCGAGCACCTCGCGGACAGCCCGATAGCGGTACTCGGCCAACTGCTGAACATCCACGACTCCGACTGAAGCACCCATGCCCTAGGAGCAGTTGGGAGACGACGGACGTTCAGTCGAACGTGTCAACCATGTCCAGAGCACAAACGGTCAAGCATCTCCTGAGACCTCACACTGACAAACGCAAGGGGGCAGGTCGTGCAGGGTGCTGGGGCTTCCTGGCCGGGCACGCCCGCGTGCTGTTCGCGGTCGCCCGCGACCCGCCGCCCCGCTGCGTGACATCGCCACGGCCTGCCGGATCACTGAGCGCACCGTCCAGAACATCGTCACCGATCTCGAACGGTCCGGCCTGCGCCGCGAACGCGATGGAAGATGCACGCGCTACACCCTCCTCCTGGACGGCACACTCCGAGATGTTCACGGGGCCCGTCCGCGACCGTCCTGAACTGTTCACCTCCGGCAGTGACTACTGAAGCCCCGCATCCGCTCCGACTCGATCTCCGCGCGATCGGTGAAGCCCGTCACCTCACCCCGTTGCGATCCGCGCGCTGCCACCGCCGCTACTTCCCACCGAGTGCGCGTCGCCGTTCATGCCTGTCGACTGTCGACCAGGGCACCCCGATCGAGGCCTCCTGCCGCATCGTCATGGTTGGGGACACCTCGAGGAAGCCTGGTACGTAGCCGGCGAGTACTGCCCCGCCCTTCCGCCTGCGGCTCCAACGGCCACCGCTTGGGCGAGCAGGACAAGCTTGCCGAAGAACCACACGCCCGTGTCGATGACACAAGGAGGCGCCGACGTCGTCTGCGCGCTTGCCGGCCTTGCCGCTGCTGCAGTAGGTGGCCTCACTCTTGAACCCAGTCAGGCCGGGACCGAACAGCCGAGCCGGG
>NZ_JBSFZS010000351.1:0-2771 GCF_053600395.1 Streptomyces sp. NPDC005070
CTCCTCTCCGGTGGCCGCCCAGTGCGCGAGGTTGCACAGAGCGTCGGCGTTCGCGGCGACATGTGCGGCGAGGTGTTTGCGGGTCCATCCGGGCAGCACGCTGTCGGCAGAGAAGCCGGCCTCGTCGAGGTCCGCGACGGCGGCGAGCACCAGCTTCGTGCCCGTGTGAGCCCACCCGCGCGCGTCGGCGAGGGTCCGTGCGCCGTTCGTCATGCCGCGACCACCTTGTTCGTACAGACACCGAGACCGGAGATCTCGGTGACCACGGTGGTGCCGGAGGAGAGGAAGACCTTCGGGTCGCGGGCGTTGCCCACGCCGGCCGGGGTGCCGGTGGCGATGATGTCGCCGGGGCGCAGGGTGATCACGGTGGAGATGTACCGCACCAGGAACACCGGGTCGAACAGCAGCGTGCCGGTGTCGTCCTGCTGCATGACCTGCCCGTCGACGAGCGTCCTCACCTGGAGCGAGGGGCGGACTCCGCCGACCTCGTCGGGGGTGACGACGTAGGGGCCGACCGGGGTGGAGGCTTCCCAGATCTTGCCCTGGGTCCATTCGATGGTGCGGAACTGCCAGTCGCGCACCGAGATGTCGTTCATGACGGTGAAGCCGGCGATGGCGTCGGCGGCCTGCTGTTCGTCGGCGCGGCGTACCGTCTTGCCGATCACGACGGCCAGCTCGACCTCCCAGTCGAGGGCGTCGGTCTCGGCCGGCTTGACGATGTCGTCGTCCGCGCCGAGCAGGGTGTCGGCGAACTTCGGGAAGAGGGTGGGGTAGTCGGGCAGCTCCCGGCCCATCTCCTTGATGTGGTTGGTGTAGTTGTGCCCGACACAGATGATCTTGGACGGGTTGGGTACGACCGGCGCGAAGTCGGCGCCCGCGGCGGGGTAGGTGGTTCCGGAGGCCGCGGCCCTGGCCTGCCAGTCGGCCTCGGCGAACAGCTCGCCCAGGTCGGCGTGTCCGAGATCGACCAGGAGGTCGCCGTCGAGACGGACCGCCCTGGTTCCGTCGGCGGTGCGGATGGTGGCGAGCTTCATGGTCAGGCGTCCTTCTGGGTGCGGTTGAGCCGGAGCGCCTCGAAGACGGGCGCGTCGGAGAAGCGGAAGAGGTCGAGGGCTCCCTCGTCGGAGTCGGTGGTGCCGGCCTCGGACCTGGCGGCGAACGGCTCCCAGGACGGGACGACGAACAGGTCTCCGCGGGTCACCGTCCAGGACGTGTCGCCGACGCTCACCACGCCGGAGCCGTCGAAGACCTGGTAGACCGACGAACCGGTCTCGCGCACCGGCGTGGTCTCGGCGCCGCGGGCGATGCGGTGGAACTCGGCGCGGAGGGTCGGCAGGACGTCGGAGCCGTCGTGGGGGTTGGAGTAGCGCACCGCGGCGTGGCCGGCCTCCACGGTGCCGCCGAAGCCCTCTTTCTCCAGCAGGAGCTGGTCGCGGAGAGCGGCGTTGGTGTATTCCCACTTGTACGACAGCAGCGGACTGCCGGACGCGGGCGGGGCGGCCGCCAGCGGGCGCAGTCCGGGATGGCCCCACAGGCGCTCGGAGCGCGACCGCCGCGGGGTGACGCGCTCGGCGTCGTTGATCTCGTCGCGGCCGAACTCGAAGAACTGCGCCTCGGTGACGTACTGGAAGGGGATGTCCAGGCCGTCGATCCACGCCATGGGTTCGGAGGTGGCGTTGTGGTGGGCGTGCCAGTCCCAGCCGGCCTGCGGGAGGAAGTCGCCGCGGTTCATGGGCACCGGATCGCCGCCGACGACCGTCCACACGCCCGAGCCCTCGACGACGAAACGGAAGGCGTGCTGGGTGTGCCGGTGCTCGGGGGCGTCCTCGCCGGGCATGAGGTATTGGATGGCCGCCCACAGCGTCGGTGTGGCGAAGGGTCTGCCGCCGAGGGAGGGGTTGGCCAGCGCGATGGCCCGGCGCTCGCCGCCGCGGCCGACCGGGACGAGATCACCGGCCCGGGCCGCCAGCTGCCGCAGCCGCTGCCAGCGCCAGAGGTGCGGTACGGCTCGTGAGCGCGGGTGGGCCGGCATCAGGTCGCCGATCTCGGTCCACAGCGGGACGAGCAGTTCCTGCTCGAAGCCCCGGTAGAGCTCTTCGAGTGCCGGAGTGACAGCGGGCTGCCCCTCCGCGGCGAGGGCCTGGAGCCGGACCGGGGAACCCGTGGCGGTGTCTTGGGTCTGGGAGGTCTCAGTCACGGCATCAGCGTGCGCCGCGTCTGGTGAGAGAACATGAAAATTCTGGAGAGCAGAACAGAGGAGCCATGGACAAGCCGCTGAAAACACCGCCGCCCTACCCGATCGCCAGTGTGGACCACGCGCTGAGGACGGCGACCATCCTGCAGATGGAGGGCGGCGCGACCGTCTCCCAGATCGCCGAGCGCCTCGGCGTCGCCCGGTCCACCGCCCACCGGATCCTGGCGATGCTGGTCTACCGGGACTTCGCCGTGCAGAACGAGAACCGCGTCTACCGCGCGGGGCCGGTGCTGGAACTCGCCGCGCACTCCCAGTCCCTGGTCTCGCGGCTGCGCGCGGCGGCCCTGCCTCACCTGCACCGGGTCGTCGACCTGCTGGACGAGACCGCGAACCTGATCGTGCGCACCGGGGACACGGCCCGGTTCATCGCCAGCGTCGAGTGCCGGCAGGCCCTGCGGGTCGGCTCCCGGGAGGGCATGGTGTTCCCGGCCCACCGCACCACGGCCGGACTGCTCCTGCTCGCGTCGCCGCGCTGTGCCTCGGCCCGGCGACCGGCCACCCCACCCCGGGAGAGACA
>NZ_JBSFZS010000352.1:0-2768 GCF_053600395.1 Streptomyces sp. NPDC005070
GGCATCGCCTCGGCCCGCGCGGCGGACGGGCGCCCGGTGCAGGCGGTGCTGCGCGCCTACCGGGTCGCGGGCACCGTCCTCACGGACGAGGTCGCCGCCCGCGCTCCCGCCCTCGGCGCCGCCGACGCGTTCGCGCTGGCCCGCATGCTCCTCGTCAGCCTCGACACCCTCTCCGAGGAGATGGCCACCGCGTACGCGGCCACCAGCGAGGACCTGGCCGCCGACCGGACCCGGGCGCTGCGCCTGCTGCTCGACGACCTGATCGCCGGGCGGCACGCCTCGGTGGGCGCGCTGGCCGACCGCTCCGCCCGGCTGGACGTCCACCTTCCGGACCCCTGCTGTCTGCTGGTGGCCGAGCCGGCCGCCACGGACCGTCCCGATCCCGGGCACGGGACCGCGACGGACCTGCTCGACCCCGGGCACGGGACCGCGACGGACCTGCTCGACCCCGCGCACGGGACCGCGACGGACCTGCTCGACGCGCTGGCCCCTTCCGGCGGCGAGGTGACCTCCCTGGCGACGGTACGGGGCTCCCGCGCCGTCCTGCTGCTGCCGCTCGCGGCGTCGGCCCGCGTGGGGGCGGTCCTCGGCGAACGGTCCTGGCGTGGCTGTGTCGTCACCGGCGAGGGCCTGGACCGGATCGCGCTCGCGCACCGGCTCGCCGCCGACGCGCTCGACACCGCCCCGGCCCACGCCCATCGGTCCGGGCAGGTGCTCACCGACGCCGACGCGCAGGTCCTCGCCCTGCTCGGCGGCCGCCCCGCGTCCGCGCCGGACCACATCGCGCGGCTGGTGCTCGGACCACTCGCCGAGCCCGCGCAGCGGCATCTGCTGGACGCCCTCACGACGTACATCGACTCGGGCTCGGCGAACGCCGCCGCGCGGGCTCTGCATCTTCACCCGCAGTCCCTGCGCTACCGCCTGCGGCGCGTGCGCGAGCTGACCGGGCGTGACCCCCGCGACCCCTGGCACCGGCTCACCCTGGACATCGCCCGGACGATCCGCGACTGAGGCTCCGTCACTCCTCGTCGCCCGGATCGTCCCCCGCCCCGGTGTCCGGGCCCTGCGCACGGACCCGCTGCACATGCTCCAGCGAGTCGCGCAGTTCGCCCAGCCAGTCGTCGGTGTGCCGCTGCACGAGACGGACGCACCAGGCCAGGGCGTCGCTGCGGCTGCGGGCGACCCCGGCCGCGACGAGCGTGTCGAGGACCTGGCGTTCGGGCTGGCGCAGCCGGGTCATGACGGGCGCGGCGACATGGGTGAACAGGGCGCGCTCGGTGCCGCACTCCACGCCCCAGGAGACCTTCTTGCGGAAGCGGTGCTCCGCCTCGCGGGCCACCTCCACGCGGTCCTCGCGGGTGCGCTCGCGGAACTCCTGGATACGGGCCAGGAGCGCCGCCTCCTTCTCGGCGGCCGAGGCGCCTTCGGCGAGCCTCGGCTCGGGGATGCGGCCGACGACGGTGATCTCCTCACGGTCGGCGGTCACCTCCGACAGGCTCTCGAAGAGATCGTCGGGCAGGCGGCCGGCGAACCAGCCGCGCAGCTTCTCGCGTTGCTCCGATGTAATCATGTAATCACCATTACTCTCTCGCGAGCGCGACGCAAGGGGTCCGGGGGAAGTCCGCCGACAGCTGAAGTCGAGGCGGCGTGCCGGTTCAAGCGGAATGTTTCAGGCCTATTGCTGAGCCGTGTCTTTCCGGCCAGCCGGCCGTTGGCGGTCACCGGCGGGCGCTCAGTTACGGGCTTCACGCGTTCGAATTCTGTGACTTCGCGCCACTGATTCAATACTCAAAGTTACCGAAACGTGTGGGGTCGATGTGTGTTTCCTGTGCGTTCTCGGCAGACTCGCGCTCGCCGAACCGGCACCGACCGAGCCGGTCTCGCATTCGATCGAGCGGAAGGATGCACACAATGCCGAACACCGCGCGTTGGGCAGCGACTCTCACCCTGACGGCCACCGCCGTCTGCGGCCCCCTCCTCGGGTCCGCCCAAGCAGCCCCGTCCGGGCTCTACGCCCCCTCCGCCCTGGTGCTCACCACGGGCCACGGCCAGACCGCCGCCGCCGCGACTCCGGAACGCGCGGTCACTCTCAACTGCGCCCCGACGGCGTCCGGGACCCATCCCGCCGCGCCGGACGCCTGTGCCGAACTCCGGGCGGTCAAGGGTGATCTGAACGCGCTGACGCCACGGAACGACGTCTTCTGTACCAGGCAGTACGACCCCGTGGTCGTCACGGTCGAAGGCGTCTGGCAGGGCAAGCGCGTCTCGTACGAGCAGACCTTCGCCAACGAGTGCGTGAAGACCTCCTACGGGATGACGGTCTTCGCGTTCTGAGAGACCGGGATCGCGTGGCCGTCGTGGACATGGACCGGGATCCGTAGCTGGGGAGTGCGGGACCCGTCACGAAGCGCCATGTGATTTCGCACCGAGGGCCGGTCAGACGGAGTGGGGCCGTCGACCGGCCTTCGGCATGTCCGCGTGACGCCGGCGCGTCCGCGACGCGGGTGTCACCCCGTGGAGGGCGCCGCCGGGCCGTCCCCCGGCCCGTGCCCGTGCCGTATCACGCCGGGGCGGTCCGTGCGCCGCACGGCCCATGTCCGTCACCGGTCCGGGTCACCCGGGATGCCCGTGCGGCCGAGATGGAGTAGCGGTGGAGCATGGGTGCACTCCTCGACTGGGACCAGCGGCTGTTCACACGGGTGGCCACCGTACGGGTGCCCGGAGCCGATCCGGCGCTGCTGCGGCTCAGCCACGCGGCCAACCACGGC
>NZ_JBSFZS010000353.1:0-2738 GCF_053600395.1 Streptomyces sp. NPDC005070
GTCGCCGGTCCGGCGGTCGTACGTCAGCGTCGTGTCCGTGTACAGCCGGCCGAAGGAGGAGGCCATCAGCGACATCGAGGACGGTCTGACGGAGGCTGGGCGCTTCGCCCCCCATCAACGCCGCTTCCGGGGGGTGCTGGCCATGGCCGAGCTGGACTACATCGCCCAGCACTGGGGCGATGCCGACTGGAAGCTCACTCGCGAGCAGATGCTCGACGAGCTCGGCGCGAGCTGGGTGCGGCTGCTGACCTGACTGCCACGGGCAGGACCGATCCGTCTCACCCCTCGGGTGCGGCGTCGTACAGCAAGGCCCGCAGCCAGTCGACGAAGTGGCGGTCGGCCAGCCGCGGGTTCCACACCATGTCGATGCCGAGTCCGGGCAGTGGGAACGGGAACTCCTCGATCCGCAGGTCGGCGAGGGTGCGCATGGTGGCGGCGACTCTGTACCGCAACAGGGCGACGCCGCCGGCGCGGGCCACGTGAAAGGGCACGAGCAGAAAGTCGGAGATCCACAGTCCGACGCGGTAGGGAATGCCTTCGTCCTCCAGTACCGAGTACGGGAAGACCCGCCGGTCGGTGTCGACGACGACGTGCGGTTCGGTGGTGAGCAGGTCGAGCGCACTCGCCTGCGGCGGGGTGTCCGGCGCGGCCACCACCACACAACGGTCGTCGTAGAGCCGCTCGCGCGGATACGGCGAGGCGTGCCCCTCGGAGATCAGGACGACGTCCACACCCCCTTCGGTGAAGGTGGCGTCGGTCGGCACGGTGATCGTCCGCACCCGCAGCGTGACGTGCGGCGCGCGCTCGGCGACGAGCCGCGTCAGCCGGGGGCCGACGACGAACGCCGTGCTGTTCGTCATGGCGACGGTGATGACCCGCTGGTCCGTGGCGGGGTCGAAGGAGGGGAAGTCGACGATCTGCGCTGCCTGTTGCAGCGTGCCACGCAGTGGCGCGATCAGCTCCAGCGCGCGTGGGGTGAGCGTGACGCCGCTGCCCTGCCGGACGACGAGGTCATCGTCCAGCAGGCGCCGCATCCGGGTCAGGGCGTGGCTCATGGCCGGTTGCGACAGCCCGACCCGCTCCGCCGCCTTGGTCACCGACCGTTCCTCGAGCAGGGCGAGAAGAGGCACCAGCAGGTTGAGATTGACCGACGCCAGCCGGTCCAGTCCTGACGCGCTGGTGCCCTTCTCGCCGCTCATGGCGCACACCCTATGCGGGCGCCAGGGTCATGCGGCGCAGCCGGGGGACGGGAATGCGGTAGTCCAGCGCGACGGCCGTGGTGCTGCCGTCCTTCTGCCGCCAGGTCATCAGTGCCGGGCCGCCGCCGGGTTCCCCGTCGGCGTACGCCGGTTCCCCCTCCGCGGGCAGATGACCGACGGCCTTGAGGGTCCGCCCGAACTGCTCGGTCCAGAAGTACGGCTGGAACGAGAGCGGTGGGGCGTCGTCGCCGTGGACGAGTGCCCGCGCGGCGGCCTTCGCCTGGTCGATGGCGCTGCTCCACAACGGGACCCGGCGCAGTCCTTGCGGGGTGGGAAAGGCGGCGAGATCGCCGATGGCCGCGACGCCGGGACGGGCGAGGCCGCGTGTGTCGACGGGGACGGCGCCGTTGACGACGAGCCCGGTGCCGGCGAGCCATTCGGTGTTGGGGACGTCACCGACGGCGGTGAGCAGGACCTCCGCCCGCAGCACCGTGCCGTCGTCGAGTGCGACCCGGGCGTCGCCGGCTCGCCCCTGCACCCGCGCCAGACCGGCTTTCACCACGGTGAGCCCTCGCTCGCGGGCGGCGGTGGTGAAGACGCGGCCGAGATGGGGACCGAGATGGTCGGTCAGCGGCTCCCCCTGCGAGACGAGGGTGACCCGGCAGCCGGCGGCCAGGCACCCCGAGGCGATCTCCATGCCGAGCGGGCCGCCACCGACGACAAGGACAGAGGGTCGGCCGGCCAGGCGGCGGCGCAGCGCCAGCGCGTCGTCGAGCCCGCGCAGGGTGACCTCGTCGGGCAGTTCGGACAACCGTCTCGCCCGGGAGCCGGTGGCGAGGACGACGCCGTCGTACGGCAGGGCGGTGCCGTCGTCGAGCTTTACGAGCCGCCGGTCCGGGTCGAGCCCTGTCGCGCGCGTGCCGAGCAGTTCCCTCGCCCCATGGGAGGCCGGGGGCAGCGCGTGCAAGGAGGGGGCGTCGCCGTCGAGCAGCAGCGCCTTCGACAGGGCGGGCCGGCTGTACGCCGGGTGGGTTTCGTCGCCGATGACGGTCAGCTCGCCTTCGAAGCCTGCCTCGCGGAGCGTGTCGGCGGCAGTGAGCCCGGCGATGCCGTTGCCCACGACGACGACCCGTTTCAGGGCAGCGGTGCTCATTCGACCCTCAGCGCGGCGACCGGACACACCCGCGAGGCGGCCCGGGCGAGTGCGGTGTCGCTTCCATCGACCTCCTGGCGGTCGAGCACCAGTTCGCCGTCGTCGTCGAGATGCATGAGCTGCGGGGCGGCCTCTTCGCACAGGCCGTGGCCCTCGCAGCGGGGGCGGTCGAGAACGATCCTCATACAGGGATCACCTCCAGGACGGGGAGCTCCTCGATGCTCCGGGTGATATTGCTCGGGACTCGGACCTCGGGCCCGACGACGAGGCGCTGCACGCGCCGGGACAGGGCTTCGATCACGGCGTGAGCTTCCAGACGGGCGAGCCCTTGGCCCGCGCAGCCGTGTGCTCCTTCGCGGAGATGTTCTCGCCCTTGCGGATGATGA
>NZ_JBSFZS010000354.1:0-2723 GCF_053600395.1 Streptomyces sp. NPDC005070
ATCGAACTCGGCGAGATCGAGGCCGCCCTCACCGAACACCCCGCCGTCGCCCAGGCCGCCGTACTCGCCCAGGACGACCGGCTCGTCGGCTACGTCGTACCGCGCCAGGAGGCGACCCGGGACGGTGGTCTCGAAGCGGAACACGTGGGCGAGTGGCGGGACATCTACGACTCCCTGCCCATCGCTCCCGAGGAAGCCGCCTTCGGCCAGAACTTCGTCGGCTGGAACAGCAGTTACGACGCGAGCCCGATCCCGGTCGAGCAGATGCGTCAGTGGCGGGACGCCACCGTGGCGCGCGTCCTGGCCCTGCGCCCCCGCCGGGTGCTGGAGGTCGGCGTCGGCACCGGTCTGCTCCTCTCACAGATCGCACCGCACTGCGAGTCCTACTGGGCGACCGACTTCTCCGCCACCGCGATCGACGCGCTGGCCGCCCAGGTGGCGCGGGAGGAGCGGCTGGCCGGGCGTGTGGTGCTGCAGACCCGCCCGGCGCACGACACCGACGGGCTGCCGGCCGGGCGGTTCGACACCATCGTGCTGAACTCGGTGGTGCAGTACTTCCCGTCCGCCGACTACCTCGCGGACGTGGTCGACCGGCTGACGCGGCTGCTCGCCCCCGGCGGCGCGCTCTTCATCGGCGACGTCCGCAACCTGCGGCTGCTGCGCCCGTTCACGACGGCCGTCCAGCTCCACCGGGCCGACGACGGCGCCGACCTGTCCTCCGTGCGCCGTGCCGTGGAGCAGGCCCTGCTGGTGGAGAAGGAACTCCTGGTCGACCCGGACTTCTTCACCGTCCTGCGCGACCGCGGCACCGTCGGGGCCGTGGCCGTGGAGGTCAAGCGCGGCCGGCACCACAACGAGCTCACCCGCTACCGCTACGACGTCACGCTGTACGAGCGGTCGGCCGTCCCGGCCGCACCGGCCGCACCGCGGGAACTGACCTGGAACCGGGACATCGCCGACCTCACGGAACTGCGCGAGCTGCTCGTCCGGACCGGCACGGACCCGGTGCGCGTCACCGGGGTGCCGAACCGGCGCGTCGCCCGCGAGGCGGCGCTGGCCCGGGCAGTGCGCAGCGGGGACGGCACACTCGCCGAACTGCTGGACCGGCTGCACGGCCCGGACAACGGCGGCCTGCCCGACCCGGAGGACTTCCGTGAGCTCGGAGACGAACTCGGCCGCCGGGTGGATGTCACCTGGTCGGCCTGTGCGCCCGACGCTCTGGACGTCGTCATCGGCGGCGTACCAGGAGACGCCCCGGTCGAGGCCTACCGGCCGCTGAGGCCGTCCGGCACCGCGCTGTCCTCGCTCACCAACCGCCCGACCGGCAGCCGCGCCACGGGCGCCCTCGTCGGTGAACTCCGCGACCGGCTGCGCGACCGGCTGCCCGACTACCTCGTGCCGTCGGCCATCGTCGTCCTGGACGCACTGCCGCTGACCGCCAGCGGCAAGGTCGACCGCCGCGCGCTGCCCGCCCCCGATCTGGGGACGGCCGCGACCGGGCGGGCGCCGCGCACCCCGCAGGAGCAACTGCTCGCCGATCTCTTCGCCGAGGTGCTCGGGCTGCCCGGGGTCGGCGTCGAGGACAGTTTCTTCGACCTCGGCGGGCATTCCCTGCTGGCGACCCGCCTGGCTTCCCGGGTCCGGGCGGCCTTCGGCGCGGAGCTCGAGGTCCGCACGCTCTTCGAGCACCCGACCGTGGCCGCCCTGGCGGTCCGTCTCGACGGCTCGGTCACGCAGCGGCCCGCGCTGACCGCCCGTCCGCGCCCCGTGGGGGCACCCCCGGCCGGAGGCCGGGAGAGGATCCCGCTGTCCTTCGCCCAGCAACGCCTGTGGTTCCTGCACCGCATGGACGGACCGGGCGCCACCTACAACATGCCGCTCGCGCTGCGCCTGGACGGCGAACTGGACCGGGCGGCGCTGCATACCGCGCTCGCCGACGTGATCGCCCGGCACGAGAGCCTGCGGACGGTCCTGCGCGAAGCGGACGGCGTGCCGTACCAGCTGGTGCTGAGCCCGGACGAGGCCCGCCCCGAGCTGCCGGTCGTCGAACTCGACGACGTACGGCTGCCGGGCCGGCTGGCGGAAGGGGCGCAGTACGGCTTCGACCTGGCCGCCGAGCCGCCGATCCGCGCGGAGCTCTACGCGCTCGCCCCCGACCGGCACGTGCTGCTGCTCGTGGTGCACCACATCGCGGCCGACGGCTGGTCGATGGGCCCGCTCTCCGGCGACCTGGCGACGGCCTACGGGGCCCGGTGCCGGGGCGAGGAACCAAGGTGGTCCCCGCTGCCGGTGCAGTACGCCGATTACACCCGGTGGCAACGCGATCTGCTCGGCGACGCCACCGACCCGGACAGTCTGTTCGCCCGGCAACTTGCTTACTGGAAGGATGAGTTGGCCGCGCTGCCACAGCAGCTTCAACTGCCCGCCGACCGGCCCCGGCCGCCGGTGGCCTCCCAGCGGGGCGGCCGGCTCGCCGTCCGGCTGGACGCCGAACTGCACCAGGCGCTGCGGGACCTCGCCACCGAGCGCGGCGCCAGCGTGTTCATGGTGCTCCAGGCCGGTCTCGCCGCGCTGCTCACCCGGCTCGGGGCCGGAACCGACATCCCGATCGGCAGCCCCATCGCCGGACGCACCGACCAGGCCCTGGACGACCTCGTCGGGTTCATGGTCAACACCCTGGTGCTGCGCACCGACACGAGCGGCGATCCCGGCTTCACCGACCT
>NZ_JBSFZS010000355.1:0-2706 GCF_053600395.1 Streptomyces sp. NPDC005070
GCCCGGTGCCCGCCGCCGTGAGGAATCCGGTGAGGAGTACGAGGACGCCGAGCAGACGCGCACGTAACTTTGGCATGTTCACAACAATCCTGCGGGTGCCAGGGACCGTCAACACCTCTGACTCATGAGTAAGTTTCTCGTTTCACCCCGCCTCGCGCGGCAGCCGTGCGCACGGCCGGCCGCCGGCTCAACCTCCCACCCTGCGGGTCAGGTTCAGCAGATACTCCTTGCGGTCCAGCGGGTTCAGATCGGTCCGGGGACGGTCCGGGATCACGTCCCGGGCCACCGGCGCGTAGTGGTCGAAGGCGCATTCCAGCTCGCCCTCTCCTCGCGTCGGGCCCGGGAGCTGCTGCTCCAGCTCGTGCGCCCGCACCACCGGGAGGATCCCCTCCAGCACACACGAGGACCCGTGGATCCGGGTGGTCCGCGGCACGGCCCGCTGCCGGGCCAGCAGGGGAAGCACGGCACCCAGGGTGTCCGCGGGCACCTCCAGACGGAAGTGGTGCATCGGCTCGTACACCCGGGTCCCGGCCGCGCGCAGGGCGGCGGTCAGCACCAGCGGGGTCAGGCCCCTGAAGTCGGCGCCCGTGCTGGACATGCTCTTGTCGAAGCCCTGGTGGGCATGGCTCTGCCGCGGCGAATAGCCCGAGTGCGTCATCGTGACGACGCAGTCGGTGACCTGCCAGCCGTGCAGTCCCTGTCCCAGCGTCTCCCCGACGGTGTCCTCGACCGCCTTGAAGAACGCGTACGGCATCGATCCGAGCTCGACCTCAAGCCGGAAGTCCACGCCCGAGCCGATCGGCGCCGGTTCGACGCGCAGGCCGACGGTCGCGAGGAAGGGGTTGGGGTCCTTCTTGTTGAACTCGACCGCGGCGCCGGCATCCAGGGGCCGTTCGACACAGAGCGGGGTCGTCTCGCGGAACAGGACGTCGACGCCGAACTCGTCGGCCAGGGTCGCCTGGAGGACCTCCTTCTGCACCTCGCCGTAGAGCGACACGGAGATCTCCCCGCGCAGTTCGTCGTGCCGCAGTCCGATGAGCGGGTCCTGTTCGGCGAGCTGGGTGAGCGCCGTGTGCAGCGCGCCCCTGTCGGCCGGGCGGCCGGGAGAGACGACGGTCTCCAGGGTCGGCGGGGCGAAGTGGTGTCCGCCCGCCGGCGAGAGCGGCGCCTCGCCGATGGTGTCACCGATCCGGACGGCGCCGAGTCCCCACAGCTTGCCGATGCGTCCCGCGCTCACGGACGCCTCGCGGACCGCCGAGCCCTGGTCGAAGACGCTGATCGCGGTGACCTTCCCCTCCGCGCCGTCGTGCAGGGTGAGCCGGTCGCGGGTCCGCAGGGTTCCCGAGAACATCCGCGCGTACGCGATCTTCTCGCCGGCCGCTCCGCGTTCGACCTTGAAGACGCTGCCCGACAGCGGCCCGTCGGCGTCCGCCTCGGCCACGGGCAGCAACTCCCGGATTCCGGCGACGAGATCGGAGACGCCCGCGCCCGTCATGGCCGATCCGAAGAACACCGGGTGCACCAGGGCCTGCCCGGTCTGCCGGACGAGCGCGGCGCGCAGACGCTCGTACGACACGCCGTCCTCGACGTACGCGGCCAGCAGCGCCTCGTCGTGCCCGGCGAGCGGGTCGAGGAGGTGCGGCCGCAGCCGGTCGGCGAGGTAGGGGGTGAAGTGCGCGTCCCGCGTGCCCAGTTCGCCGGGTCGGCCCATCGGGACGATCGCCGGGGTGAGGCGTTCGGAGATCTTGGCCAGGATCTCCTCGTGCCGGGCTCCGCGGCGGTCGATCTTGTTCACGAAGATCAGCGTGGGAATGCGCAGCCGCTGGAGCGTCCGCATCAGCACGCGTGTCTGCGCCTGCACACCCTCCACGGCCGAGACGACGAGGACGACGCCGTCGAGCACGCCGAGGACCCGTTCCACCTCGGCGATGAAGTCCGGGTGACCGGGGGTGTCGATCAGGTTGACGGTGAGGTCGTCGATGGCGAAGGAGACGACGGCGGATTTGATCGTGATGCCGCGCTGCCGCTCCAGCGCGAGGAAGTCGGTCCGGGTGTTCCCGTCGTCGACGCTGCCGATCTCGTCGATGATCCCGACCGTGTGCAGCAGCCGCTCGGTCAGGCTTGTCTTACCGGCGTCTACGTGCGCCAGGATTCCCAGGTTGAGCATATGCACCGGGTGTCATGTCCTTTGAGATGAGAGTGATTCCTTCCTGGGGGGACATGAACGGTGTGCGCATGTGCTGCTCCTCGGTCCCGGTGAACACGTTCCCGCCAGTGCAGCAGGAGGCCGGCCGGGACGGCAACGTATTAACGCTCAACAAAATCTCGTCGCGGGGCGGATCCTTGAAGGTGGCCCGAGAGGGCGTGGCCACGGCGAGAGGAGCAGGCGATGCGTGACATCCTCCCCGCGCTGCACGCGTGGTACACGGCCGGCTCGCCCTTCGGACTGGCCACGGTGGTGGCGGTCGGCGACAGCGCGCCCCGCGACCCGGGCGCGGCCATGGCGGTGGGTCCGGGGGACGAGGTCGTGGGCAGTGTGTCCGGCGGCTGTGTCGAGGGCGCGGTCTTCGAACTGGCCCGGGAGGTGATCGCCTCGGGCGAGGCGCGCCTGGAGACGTTCGGGTACAGCGACGAGGACGCCTTCGCCGTCGGACTCACCTGCGGCGGGGAGATCACCCTGCTGGTCCGGCGGGTGTCGGCAGCCGG
>NZ_JBSFZS010000356.1:0-2695 GCF_053600395.1 Streptomyces sp. NPDC005070
CGTTGTGAGGTCCGGGCCGAGTGAGTTGCTGGGTGCGGAGTGAGCTCTTGCAAGCGACGAGACCAGCAGGTGGATGCTGGCCGCGGGGCATCATGTCTGTGTCCACCGAACTGGCACGCAATAGGGCTGCCTTGGGGATAAAGCCGGCCAAGAGTGTTCAGAGGGGGCGGGATCCAAGCACTGGGGCGCCGAAGAGCCGCCTGCCGGGGGAGGAGGCACCTCACAACGAAAGACTCACGGACCTCAATCCGCGACCCACTCTCGCAGTGCCCCATGGCTTGGCACTGGTGAGCTGAAACATGAGCATCGTCTGCTCACGTCGCTGAGGCGTGGCCAGACCACCATCGATCGTGGAGGAACTGTCCGACCGGACCCCATCCGTATCGGGCAGAGAGCTGCTGGCGATACAGCCGCAGCACCAGGCCGACCCTGTTCCCCCTGCGCCGATTGAGCCCTCTGGGAGCTCCCGTGGCCACGTACCTGTACAGACTTGCTCGCCTTGCCTTCCGACGACGACGAACCACCGCTCTGATCTGGCTGGCCCTTTTGGCGATGGCGGGTGTCGGCGCGGCAACCGCATCGTCTTCCGTCTCTTCGACGTTCTCTTTGCCAGGAACCGAGTCCCAGCGTGCCTTCGACCTGATCGAGAAGCGGTTCCCGAACAGCAGCCCTGACGGTGCGACAGCCCGAGTCGTCCTCAGAGCTGCCGATGGGCAGAAGCTGACGGCTGCCACCCAGCAGGATGCCGTACGAGAGGTGGTCGCTGACCTCAAGTCAGGTTCTGGGCAGGTCGCCGCCGTGGCAGACCCCTACCAGGCGAAGGCTGTTTCCCAGGACGGGACCACCGCATACGTTTCCGTCACCTACAAGGTCACTCCGCCCGAAGTCACCGACGCTACCCGGGATGCGCTGAAAGAGGCCGGCCAGCGGGCCGAGCAGACCGGCCTCAAAGCCGAGATCGGCGGCGATGCCCTGGCCGTGACACCGGCACCGGGTGCCACAGAGATCGTCGGTGTAGTTATCGCCGGTGTCGTCCTCGTGATCACCTTCGGCTCTCTGGTTGCGGCCGGCCTTCCGCTGCTGACTGCGATGATCGGGGTGGGCATCGGGATTTCCGTCATCACAGCCCTGGCCGGCACGCTGGACCTTGGTTCCACCACATCGACCCTGGCCATGATGATCGGCCTCGCCGTAGGAATCGACTACGCCCTGTTCATCGTCTCCCGCTACCGCGCAGAAGTCGCAGACGGGAAACAACGTGAAGAGGCGGTCGGCCGCGCTGTCGGTACGGCGGGATCGGCTGTTGTCTTCGCCGGCCTGACAGTGATCATTGCACTGGCCGGCCTGTCCGTGGTGGGCGTCCCCATGCTCACCAAAATGGGTCTGGCTGCTGCAGGTTCTGTGATCATCGCTGTCCTGATCGCCCTGACTCTGGTCCCGGCGCTGCTCGGCTTCGCCGGAAGCAGGGTCACGGACCGGAAGACGAAGACGCCGCAGTCGACCCGGACGAAGACCAACACGGGCAGTCGGTGGGCAGGGTTTGTTCTGCGCCGCCCCCTGATGGTTCTTCTGACCGGTGTGCTGGGGCTGGCTGCTGTCGCCGTCCCGGCGGCTTCGCTGCAACTGGGTCTGCCCGACGACGGTGCGCAGCCTTCCAGCAGTACTCAGCACAAGGCCTACGACCTGCTGTCAGAGCACTTCGGCCCAGGCTTCAACGGCCCCCTCCTGGTGGTCGTCGATGGTGACAAGGCCGCTGCCGACCAAGCGGCCCAGACCATCACAAGCATCAAGGGCGTCACGGCTGTCAGCCCACCCACGGCCAATGCAGCCGGCAACACTTCCGTGATCACCGTGATCCCGCATGACCGCCCCTCTTCAGCCGCCACCGAGGATCTGGTTCACGAGATCCGGAATCGTTCCGAGCAAGACGTCCTGGTCACAGGCACAACAGCACTGAACATCGACTTCTCGCAGAAGATGAACAGCGCGCTGATGCCCTACCTGTCCCTGGTCGTGGGGCTGGCGTTCATCCTGCTCATGGTGGTCTTCCGGTCGATCCTTGTGCCGCTGAAGGCGGCGCTGGGATTCCTGCTCTCGGTGGTGGCCGCACTGGGAGCCGTGGTCGCCGTCTTCCAGTGGGGCTGGCTGGGCTCCCTGTTCGGTGTCGAACAGACCGGTCCGATCATGTCCATGATGCCGATCTTCATGATCGGTGTGGTCTTCGGACTGGCCATGGACTACGAGGTCTTTCTCGTCTCCCGCATGCGCGAGGCGTACGTGCACGGCGAACAGCCTCAGGAAGCCGTCGTCACCGGATTCCGGCACAGCGCACGTGTGGTCACGGCGGCCGCCATCATCATGATCGCGGTCTTCGCCGGCTTCATCGGCTCGGGCGAGCAGATGATCAAGATGATCGGCTTCGGGCTGGCCGTCGCGGTCTTCTTCGATGCCTTCGTCGTCCGTATGGCCATCGTCCCTGCGGTCCTGGCTCTGCTCGGTCACCGGGCGTGGTGGCTGCCACGCCGGCTGGACAGTGCACTGCCCAACTTTGACGTTGAAGGAGAAGGGCTCTCCGACACCTCCCAGAAGGCGTCGGCCGCGGACACCGGGGTGTCGCTCAGGCGTTCCTGGTCGGTCACGTCCCTGATGCTTGCCTGCGTCGACTGCAACCAGGCCAAGGCCGACCGACTGCCGC
>NZ_JBSFZS010000357.1:0-2680 GCF_053600395.1 Streptomyces sp. NPDC005070
ACAACACCCAAACTCAACCACTCTTCCCCCCCCCCACCCTCTCCCGATCGGGCCGCGCTCAACAACTGACACGCCCCGGCCCGCACGCGAGGCGCCCCCCCACCCCGTCGGACGGGGTGCGGGGCCGTTTGCACGGGGCTCCGTCGTACGGACCGGCCGCTTCGGGCACCGGCGCCGTCGCGGCCGGTCCCGTCAGATGCCGGCTCCCGCGCGCGGGCCGGTCACTTCACGCCGAGCAGTTGCTCCACCGGGTCGATCGCGAAGTACACCAGGAACAGGGCCGAGACCGCCCACAGCAGCCAGTTGACCTCCTTCGCCTTGCCCACCACTGTCTTGATGACGACGTAGGCCAGGAAGCCGGCGCCGATGCCGTCGGTGATGGAGTACGTGAACGGCATCACGGCGATGGTCAGGAACGCCGGGATCGCGATCTCGTACCGGTCCCAGTCGATGTGCTTGACGTGGGTCATCATCAGGAACCCGACCGCGATCAGCGCGGGCGCCGCGGCCTGGAGCGGGACGATGGTCAGCAGCGGGGTGAGGAAGAGCGCGAGGCCGAAGAGACCGCCGGTGACCAGGTTGGCGAAGCCGGTGCGGGCACCCTCGCCGACGCCGGCCGCGGACTCGATGTAGGCGGTGTTGGAGGAGGCGGAGCCGAGACCGCCGGCGACGGCAGCGGCGCCGTCGATGAACAGGACCCGGCCGATGCCCGGCACCTGCCCCTGCTCGTCGAGCAGCCCGGCCTCGGCGCTGATCCCGACGATGGTGCCCATGGCGTCGAAGAAGTCCGACAGGACCAGCGTGAAGATCAGCAGGACCGCGGTGAGGACACCGGCCTCGGCGAAACCGCCGAACAGGCTGAAGTGACCGATGAGCCCGAAGTCCGGACTGTCGACGATCTTGTCCGGGACCTTGGGGGTGGTCAGGCCCCAGCTCTTGATGTCGGCGACGGCGTTGATGACGATCGCCACGACCGTCATCGTGACGATGCTGATGAGGATCGCGCCCTTCACCTTGCGGGCGAGCAGCGCGATGGTCAGCAGGACACCGAGACAGAAGACGAGGACGGGCCAGCCCGTGAGGCGGCCCACGGCACCGAGCTGCACGGGGACGGTGGTGTTCGCGACGTCCGGGATGCGGCTGACGAACCCGGAGTCCACGAAGCCGATGAAGGCGATGAACAGGCCGATGCCGACGCCGATGGCCTGCTTGAGCTGCTGCGGAATGGCGTTCATGATCGCCTTCCGGAGACCGGTGAGCACCAGGACGCAGATCAGGACGCCTTCGAGGACGACCAGGCCCATCGCGTCGTCCCAGCTCATCAGCGGCGCGAGCTGGAAGGCGACGACGGCGTTGAGGCCGAGGCCCGCGGCGATGGCGAGCGGGAGGTTGCCGCCGATGCCCATGATGATCGTCATCACGCACGCCACCAGCGCGGTGGCG
Source organism: Streptomyces sp. NPDC005070 (assembly GCF_053600395.1). NCBI lineage: Bacteria > Bacillati > Actinomycetota > Actinomycetes > Kitasatosporales > Streptomycetaceae > Streptomyces > Streptomyces sp. NPDC005070. The sequence goes on from NZ_JBSFZS010000357.1 coordinate 1,444, forward strand.
GTGACCAGTTGACCGGTGTCGAGCGTGTGCCCGAACTTGTCCTTGGCGCTGCCGAGGATGATGGGGTTCAGGACGAGGATGTACGCCATGGTGAAGAACGTGGCGAACCCGCCCCGTATCTCCCGGCCGACGGTGGAGCCTCTGGCGGATATCTTGAAGAACCCGTCGACCCCTCCTGCCGTCGGTGGTGCGGCACTTGGCCGGTTGTCGACCTTCTGCGCTTCGGACATGGCGTTACTCCTCGTTGCCTGCGGGCCTGGTGTGCGGATGCTGGCTGGATTGTTCCCCCGATCAAGCGGTTTCAGGTTTTCCCCGTGTTACGGAATCGGGTTCGGCCCGCCAGGCACTGTTCCGTGGCCCGTACGACCGGCTGCTACGCTCACGCGTCCCGCTCCGCCGGAACCCCCGTGCACCACACCGGAGTCACGGGTCCGCACCCACCGCACCCGCACCGGTGCCGCAGCCGAAGCGAGGGGAGGGGAGGTATCCCGTGGGCACGCTCGTCGACGACGACACCTCCGCGGAGTTCCACGCCTTCTTCGAACGGCACTACGCCGAACTGGCCCGGCTGGCCCATCTGTTGACGGGTGAGGCGGGCGCCGCCGACGATCTGGCCGCCGACGCGCTGCTCGCGCTGTGGCACCGCTGGGACCGGGTGCGCGCCGCGGACCGTCCGACGGCGTACGCGCGCGGAGTGGTCGCCAACCTCGCCCGCACCCGGATCCGGACCGCGGTGCGCGAGCGCCGGCGGATGACGCTCTTCTGGTCGCAGCGCGAGGACAGGACCGAGAACCCTGACGTACCCGGCACGGTCGACGTCCAGGAGGCGCTGCGCCGGCTGCCGTTCCGCAAACGCGCCTGTGTCGTGCTGCGGCACGCCTTCGACCTGTCGGAGAAGGACACCGCGCTCGCCCTCGGCGTCTCCGTGGGTACGGTGAAGAGCCAGACGTCCAAGGGCATGGCGGAACTGAAGCGGCTGCTCGGCGCGGACGAGGCGGCGGTACGGGTGCACGCGGGGGCGCTGCCCGCGGGCGGGGCCGGAGGACGGGGCCGGTGAGGGAGTCGCGGGAGGTGCACGACGAGCTGTGCGTCCGGCTGCGTGAGGCGGCCGGGTCCCACGAGCCGGACCGCGCCCGGATCCTGGCCCGGGTCGAGCGCGGCATGGCGGGCTCCGGCCGACGGGCGGGGGCCCTCGGCTGCGGCGCCCGGGGCCTGTCCGCTACAGCGTCGACGCGGG
>NZ_JBSFZS010000358.1:0-2669 GCF_053600395.1 Streptomyces sp. NPDC005070
GGTGTGGGGCACGCCCGGCACCAACGGCCAGCACGCCTACTACCAGTTGATCCACCAGGGCACGAAGCTGATCCCCGCCGACTTCATCGGCTTCGTCAACCCGGTCGGCGAGCTGAGCGACGAACTCGCGGCGCAGCACGACCTGCTGATGGCGAACTTCTTCGCGCAGACGCAGGCGCTGGCGTTCGGCAAGACCCCGGACGAGGTCCGCGCCGAGGGGGTGCCCGAGGAACTGGTGCCGCACAAGACGTTCCAGGGCAACCACCCCACCACCACGATCCTCGCGGCCGAACTGACCCCCTCCGTCCTCGGCCAGTTGATCGCCCTCTACGAGCACAAGGTGTTCGTCCAGGGCGCCGTCTGGAACATCGACTCCTTCGACCAGTGGGGCGTCGAACTCGGCAAGGTGCTCGCCAAGCGCGTCGAACCCGCCCTGACCGAGGGCGCCGACGTCCCCGGACTCGATCCCTCCACGGCCGCTCTCGTGGCCGCTTACCGCACTCTCCGGAAGAAGTGAACTGACAATGCAGCTCGGACTCATCGGTCTCGGCAAGATGGGCGGCAACATGCGCGAGCGCATACGCCGCGCCGGCCACACCGTCGTCGGCTACGACCGTAATCCGGACCTCGCCGACGTGCACAGCCTCGCCGAACTCGTGGGCAGCCTCGAAGGCCCCCGCGTGGTCTGGGTGATGGTGCCGGCCGGCGCCCCCACCCAGACCGTCATCGACGAACTCGGTGACCTGCTGGAGGCCGGCGACACGGTCGTGGACGGCGGCAACTCCCGCTGGACGGACGACGAGAAGCACGCCGGGGAGCTGGCGGCCAAGGGCATCGGCTTCGTCGACGCGGGTGTCTCGGGCGGAGTGTGGGGCCTGGAGAACGGCTACGCGCTGATGGTGGGCGGCGACGCCGAGAACATCGAGAAGGTGCGCCCGGTCTTCGACGCGCTCAAGCCCGAGGGCGACTTCGGCTTCGTGCACGCCGGCAAGGTGGGCGCGGGCCACTTCTCCAAGATGGTCCACAACGGCATCGAGTACGCCATGATGCAGGCGTACGCCGAGGGCTGGGAGCTCCTGGAGAAGGTCGACTCGGTCACCGACGTACGTGAGGTGTTCCGCTCCTGGCAGGAGGGCACGGTCATCCGTTCCTGGCTGCTCGACCTCGCGGTCAACGCCCTGGACGACGACGAGCACCTGGACAAGCTGCGCGGTCACGCGGAAGACTCCGGCGAGGGCCGCTGGACCGTCGAGGCGGCCATCGACAACGCCGTTCCGCTGCCCGCCATCACGGCCTCGCTCTTCGCCCGCTTCGCCTCGCGGCAGGACGACTCGCCGCAGATGAAGATGATCGCGGCGCTGCGCAACCAGTTCGGCGGTCACGCCGTCGAGTCGGCGAAGTAGGGAAGGACCATGGGCGATCTCATCCTGGTCCGCCACGGAGAGACCGAGTGGACGCTGACGGGACAGCACACGAGCTGGACCGATCTTCCGCTCACCCGGCACGGCGAGGAGCAGGCCGAGTCCCTCGCGCCGTTCTTCGCCGGACGCTCCTTCGCCCAGGTCCTCACCAGTCCCCTCGGCCGCGCGGTCCGGACGGCCGAGCTCGCGGGGCTGTCCGGCTCGCGCACCGACCCCGATCTGCACGAGTGGGACTACGGCGGCTACGAGGGGATCACCACCCGTGCCATCCACCGGGCCCGGCCCGACTGGGTGCTGTGGGACGACGGGGTGCCGCCCGGCCCGGACGGCCACCCCGGCGAATCACCTCGTGAGGTGGGCATGCGCGCCGACCGGGTGCTCTCCCGGGTGGACGCCGCGCTCTGCGACCGGCCCGGTGATGTGGTGCTGGTGGCGCACGCGCACTTCCTGCGGGTGCTCACCGCTCGCCGGCTGGGGCTGCCGCCCGAGTCGGGACGGCTGTTCCAGCTCTCGACCGGGACCGTCAGCCGGCTCTCCACCGAACACGGCGATCCGGTGATCGCCGCGTGGAATCAACCGGGAACTTCCGTCACGGTCCACTAGTTTCCACCCTGCTGCTGTAAAACCGAGGAGCTTTCCGGTCCGCCCGGGCGGACCGGGCTCTTGACTACGTATGGAGTTCTCATGGCCCTGTGGGACCGCATCAAGGAGTCCGCGTCGACGATGCAGACCCAGCTCGTGGCGAAGAAGAACGATCTCAAGAGCGGCGCCTTCCGTGACGCGAGCATGGCCATGTGCGCCCTGGTCGCGGCGGCGGACGGCACGATCGACCCGTCCGAGCGGCAGCGTGTGGCCCAGCTCATCGCGACGAACGAGGTCCTGCAGAACTTCGACGCCGTGGACCTGCAGCGCCGTTTCGACGACAACCTGAACAAGCTGACCGCCGACTTCGCCTTCGGCAAGGTCAGCGTTCTCCAGGAGATCGCCAAGGCGAAGAAGAAGCCCGCCGAGGCGCGCGCCGTCATCCAGATCGGCATCGTCATCGGCGGCGCCGACGGCGACTTCGACAAGACCGAGCAGGCCGTCGTGCGCGAGGCGTGCTTCACGCTCGACCTGCCGCCGCACGAGTTCGACCTGTAGGACACACCCTTCCGCCGGGCCGCGGTCGTTCAGCGTCCTGGCCGAACGGGTGGCGAGCCTGCGCAATGTGTACGGGCCGACCGAGACGACCGTATGGTCCACCGCCGG
>NZ_JBSFZS010000359.1:0-2648 GCF_053600395.1 Streptomyces sp. NPDC005070
GGCCGGCGAGCCGGTCGGCGACGAGATCATCGACGCTCTCGTCCTCCCGCTCGTCGAAAAGGCGGTCCCGGAATGGCAGGCCGCCCTGGACGCACTTCTGTCGCTCCCCGAGATCGGTGGCCCGGTCGGTTACTCGGGGGGAGTGATCTCCATCGGCGTTCGCCTTGCGGCAATCGAGCCGCGCATCGTGGCCGCCGCTCTCTTCGCCGGCAGTTTCGTGCCTCGTGCCATCGTCGAGGAGGCCCGCCAGGTCTCCATTCCGCTGCACGTCCTGCTCCAGTGGGACGACGAAGGCAACAACCGGCAGGCGGCCCTCGACCTGTTCGACGCCTTCGGCTCCAAGGAAAAGTCCCTGCACGCCAATATGGGCGGGCACACCGGCGTCCCGCAGTTCGCGGGGGACGCCGCGGCCCAGTTCTTCACCCGCCACCTGACGTGAAGCCGGGCCGCCAGGCCACCAGCAGACAGTAAGTCATCCTGACCAGGAGGCTGCTCGCCGCGGGAGGGACCCGGCGCTCCTTTGCTGCTTGTCCCGTGGGCCCTTGCCAACTCGGCAGGGGCCCACGCTTGTTGGGCGACTTTCTGTATGAGCACGAGAGTCACGCAGCCCCTGGGCCGTGCTCTGCCTCCTCGACGTGAACTGCGTGCACGAAGGCCGCTCGCCTGACGGGGCGATCGTGAGCGGCCAGTGCCGGGCGGCCGCGGTCTCACCACTGTGCGGCATCTTCTGAGCACGTGCGGACTTCAGGTGTGTTTGCCCTGGTAACGGCCAAGGCGGGTGCGCCCGCCCTGGTATCGGTCACCGTCCTGCGAAGTCCCGGGTACTTCCGGCGCGAGCTGTCCGGCTTGGCCTCTGGCGACGCACAGCATGACGTATCCAGTCCGCAGAAGACCGATGACGGAGCCGAAGCTCAACCACCAGTAAAGGGCTGCCAACAGATGGGCAGACAGTGCCCAGTCCATGAAGAGCGCGGCGAACAGGGCCGAGGTGAAAAAATTGAGCGTCAACAGTGGCCAGCCGGAGTCTGTTCTAGCTCTGTTGAGTTTCTGCCAAGCCGTTCGTGGCACGTGAGTGGGGTGCGGGCTGAACTGGCGCTTGAACCGGCCCATGAAAGATCGTTGCTTCATGAGGGCATGGAACAGTCGAAGACAACGTCCGTGCAAGCCCCTACTGAGGAAGTTGACGTCCCGGCCGGTTGCCCCTCGACGCCTGAGTCAAGCCGGTGCGATGCAACGGGGTCCGATCGAAGCCCGAGTCGTACGTGGGGCACCAATGATGTCGGCCGTCCATCAGGAGCAGCGGCGGGGACGGGCTGCTCACCTCGCCCCGAGCATCGGTCAGAGGCGGCCAACGGCCGGGTCGATTCGGGCCGGTGGCCGTCCCTGACGTGGTGGAGGACCGGTCAGCGTACGGCCCGGATGGGCAGGATGCTCAGCGCTCCGAGGATGGTCAGGATGATGCCCGCGACGAACAGTGCGCTGTAACCACCGAGTACTCCGATCACCGCCGCGGCGACGGCTGGTGCCAGTGCCTGCGGAAGTGCGTTGGCGACATTGAGAACCCCCATGTCCTTGGCGGCGGCATCGGGTCGGGGCAGCACCTGTGTCATCAATGCCGTGTCGACGGCCATGTACATCCCGAAGGCGAAACCCGAGACGATCGCGTAGGCGAACATCGACGCCTCGCTGCGCAGGATCAGGGGCAGGGTGAGGGCGCCGGCCATACCGAGGCTCGAGGCGACGACGAAGGGCTTGCGACGGCCGACGCGGTCCGACCAGGGGCCCGAGACGACGATCATCACGATCATGCCGGGCAGCATGGCCAGGCTCAGCAGCGGCACCAGGTCGTTGGAGCGGTCGCGGGACAAGCCCAGATAGTCGTCGAGGACGTACAGCTGGTACGACGAGACGCAGTAGTAGCCCAGGATGAGCAGGAAGCGGCCGAGGAACGCCCAGCCGAAGTCGGGGTGCTTGCGGGGGCTCACCCAGAATCCGGCGAGGAAGGCCTTCCAGTGGAACGCCTCGCCCTGCGGGGCGGGGGCCGCGGGTTCCTTGTTCAGGAGCAGGAACACCGCGGTGCCGATGACGACCAGGATGCCGAAGACGGCGAAGCCGAGGCCGAGTGCGTGTGCGAAGCCGGCGGCGAGGGCGGTGCCCGCGATGGCGCCGAGCATCTGCGCGAGTCCGGCGGCGGACGAGAAGAATCCGCGCCGGTGTTCGGGCGTGCGGTCGGGGATCACGGCGGTCAGCGGGGCCTGGAGGCCGTTGAGGAAGATTTGTGCCAGCGCCCAGGCCACGCCGATCCACAGCAGGTTGTTGCCGAGGCCGAGCGCGATGAGTGACAGTCCGCCGAGCAGTGCGCCGCCCGCCATCCAGGGAGCGCGTCGGCCGAACCGGCCGTGGGTGCGGTCCGAGAGGGCGCCCGCCAGGGGGTTGGCGAGCATGGCGCCGAACGCGCCGACGGCGCTGATCACGCCGAGGGAGGTGGACTTGGAATCCGGGTCGACGTCCGCCACGAGATTGGCGAGCAGGACGGCCGGGACGGCGCCGTAGACGGCGTACAGGGCGATGCTGTTGGCCATCAGACCGGTCAGCAGGCGCCGCTCGCCGGTGGCGGGGGCCGCGTCCGTGGGCTGTCCGGCGGATAC
>NZ_JBSFZS010000360.1:0-2633 GCF_053600395.1 Streptomyces sp. NPDC005070
CTTGCCGTGGCAGTCGGGGCGTGCGGACGTTCGGGCCGAGGTCGAACTGCCCGACGGCAACGTCGACTGGGAACTCGAGATGGTGGCCGTGATCGGCCGGGCCTGTCACCGCGTCCCGGCCGATAAAGCCTGGGAGGTCGTCGCCGGCCTGACCGTGGGCCAGGACCTGTCCGAGCGAAAGCTGCAACTGAGTGGCAAACCGGCCCAGTTCTCCTTGGGCAAGTCCTATCCGGGCTTCGGCCCGACCGGACCCGCCCTGGTCACGCCGGACGAACTCGCCGACCGCGACGACGTGGCCATCGAGTGCCTGCTCAACGGCGAAGTAGTCCAGGCCGCCCGGACCAGCGAAATGATCTTCTCGGTTCCCCGGCTGATCGAGTTCATCAGCGCGGTCTGCCCGCTCCACCCGGGCGACCTCGTCTTCACGGGAACGCCGTCGGGCGTCGGCAACCGGCGGGTGCCCCAGCGCTTCCTCGGCCCGGACGACGTCCTGGTCAGCCGCATCGAAGGCCTCGGCGAACTGCGCCAGACGTTCCGGTCGCGTCAGCAACCATGAGACGCGATTCATCAGGGCCGGCGTCGCCAACCCGGACGGCAACCGCCCTGCCCCTGTGAGGGGCCGGGGCCCCGAGCGCGCAGCGGCCATTCCCTACTGCGACGCGTCGCACGTCTCGCAGCGGCTCACCGCCTGCCGCTCCGTGTTTCCCTCGGTTGCGCGGAGCGGGTTGGCGGGTGTGAGACGACGCCAGGCCCCGGGTGAAGGGGCGGGGACCCAGCCGTAGCGGGGTGCCCGGATGTCGGCCGGGACGATGTGCGTGCAGCCGGGAAGGTGGGCTTTACCACTGGCGTGGATGATGATCGAGGCCGGCGGCCAACCCTCCCACTCGCTGCCGGGTGCGCCGGTGCGCGGTGCGCGCGGAGCGCAGTCCGCGCAGTTGTGCATCTCATGACGTTCGCAGTACCGCATCGTCCTCACCTGGTCAGGTCCGGCGGCACAGCGTAGGGGTCCACGGCCTGCGGCCGAGGGCGCTTCACTCCTGCCGGAGCGTGTCGCTCCGGTGGGTTCGTGCGGGTGATGCGAGTTCGCGCTGGTGCTCGGTACGGGCGAGCCGGCCCAGTACGAGGACACGAAGTCATGGCCGGTCGGCGCGATTCCGCCGTCCGCCGGTCTCAGGTCCTCCCAGACGGCACCTCGGTGCGGCCCCGACCTGTTCTGGCAGTTCTCCAACCGGCTAACACGTGGGTCAATGGTGTGCGATCGGCACACCGTCGTCGCCCATGTGCGCCCGTTGCCAGATCTCTTTCCAGATGTACGGGATCTCCGGCACGAGTCGGTGCCGCGAACCGCACGGACAGGGCGCCGGTGCCCACGCGCACCCACGGCACAGCTCGACCCAACCGTGCCCGGTCGAGTGCAGCTTCGGCGATCCTTCGTCCCCACAGGCAGGGCAGCCGGGGAGATCGGAGCCGTCCAGAATCGCGTTCTGCCGCCGGACGTACTCGGGCAGTCGCAGCGACGGGTGGCAGATCGGGTTTTCGTACCAGGCACGGTCCGGTCCCTCCCACCCGATCCGCAGCCACCACGGTCGCGGGTTCGCCACGGCCCGTCGCCCGGCCCGCTTCTCCGCCTGACGCTGCGTCTCATACTCTTCCGCCCGCGCGAGCCACAGCACCCGCGCCGCATGCAGCTCCTCCACCGCCCGCACGGGCGCGTCCGGGTCCGCCTCCAGGTGCCGGGGGATCCGGGCGCTGAGTGTGAGGTGGTGGTAAGTCGCCCGGAAGCCGTAGGGCGCGAAGAGGGTGATGCAGGTCCGCAGCGCGCTGTGCCGACGGTGAAGGGAGAGCCGAGTGTCGTGCACGCGCGCTCGGTGGGTCAGGAAGCTGGTCATCGCGTGGCCCCCAGGTCGAGTGTCCGGGCCAGGGCGGCGGTGACGGCGGCGGCGATCTCCAGAACGGGTTGCATCACGATCACAGAGGGATGATGCCGGACCCGCTGACACACCGCCACGGGCTTTGGCTCAGGCGACGACGTGAACGGTCCCGGCCGTGTGCCGCGTGGCACGCCGATGGGACGAGCCTGCCGGAAGAGGTCGCACAAGTAGGTACCAGATAGCTACCGCCGACTGGCGCAGGCGGCACGCCGGTGAGCACAGCAGCCCCAAAGCCGCGGCGCACCGCCTGCAGACCCCCGCAAGGACAGGCCGCGATCGAGGGGACACAGGCAGATCGGGGCCAAGTACGAGGAGCGCAGGCCGGGTTCCTGTCCCCGCACGGCGGGCCCGCTGCGGCACCGGCCTTCACGTCCGGGACGCTGCGGGTGCCGGGCTCTCGGCCCGTAGCCGGCGCCAGACCGTTCGGGGGCAACGGCCCTTGGGACGGCCGTCGGTGAAATCCTGGTAGGGAACCCTGAGCGGCTGAAGACCGATCTCGACCCAATGGTCCTTGCCCGAAGTGAGGTCCCAGCCATCGCTCGGCATGCGGATGTGGTCGCCGCGATGGTCCTTGTTCTGACTGGTGATCTTGAGAACCTCCGCATAATGGCGCCGGTTCCCCATGACCACGCCGTAGCGTTCCTTGCCACCCACCGTGTCCCGGAACGGAACCGCCGCATGCCAGATCTCGCCCGGACCCGG
>NZ_JBSFZS010000361.1:0-2620 GCF_053600395.1 Streptomyces sp. NPDC005070
GCCGTGACGGCCGGCTCACCTACCGGGAGCTGGGCCGCGCGGCCAACCGTCTCGCCGCGCATCTGCGGGCGCGCGGCATCGGCCGGGGCGACCGGGTGGTGACCTCGCTGCGGCCGGGCCCGGAGACGGTGACGGCCTTCCTCGGGATCGTGCGGGCCGGAGCGGCCTATGTCCCCCTGGATCCCGCGGACCGCGTGGAGCGGCGGCGGCTGATCGTGCGGGACAGTGCGGCCGTGGCGGTGCTGACCGGGAGTGCGGGCGTCGCGGACTACGCGGGCCTGGACACGGTGGTCCTCGCGCTGGACGCCGAGGCGCCCGAGATCGCCCGGCGCTGCGACGCCCTGCCCGAGCAGACCGCCGGCCCGGACGACGCCTTGTGTGTCTGGTACGCCTGCGGCGGCGTCGAGGGGGTCGTCGTGCCGCATCGCGCGGTGCTGGACCTCGTGCGCTCCGCCGCCCCCGCGCGGCCGGAGCCCGCCGGTGTGGCGGGCCGAACCGGTGCGGGGCAGGCCTTCGAGGCGGTCGCGTTCGCGGTGTGGGGCGCTCTGGCGTCGGGTGGCCTGCCCGCCGGCCGCTCGGGCGGCGACGACGGGCGGGAGGAGGCCGGACGGGCGCAGGAGCGGGTCGGACGGGTCGAGGAGCGGGTCGAACGGGTTGAGGAGTGGGTCGAGGTGTGCGGGCGGCGTTTTCGGCTCGGTGAGGTCGAGTCGGTGCTGGGCGCGCACCCGGCGGTGTCGGCCGCCGCGGTGTCCGTGTACGAGGGTGCGGACGGCGGCAGGCACCTGGTGGCGCATGTGGTGCCGGCCGGGCCGGCTGCGGCGGCCGCCGATCAGGACGCGCAGACCGCGCGGTGGAAGGAGATCCACGAGGCGCTCCACGCCAGCGCCGCGGCCCGTGGGCTGGGGGACGACTTCACCGGCTGGAACAGCAGTTACGACGCCCTGCCGATCCCGCTCGAGGAGCTGCGGGAGTGGCAGTACGCCACCCTCGACCGGATCAGGGAGCTGCCGCGCCGCCGGGTGCTGGAGATCGGGGTGGGCAGCGGGCTGCTGCTGGCCCACCTCGCGCGTGAGGAGGAGGTCCAGGAGTACTGGGCCACCGACTTCTCCCCCGCCGCCGTCGCCGCGCTCGGCGCGCGGGTGGAGGCGGATGCGCTGTTGAAGGACAAGGTGCGGCTGGACTGCCGTGGCGCCGAGGACACCGGCGGACTGCCCGCGGGTCACTTCGACGCGGTCGTCGTCAACTCGGTGGTGCAGTACCTGCCGGGCCTGGCCCGGCTGCGCACGGTCCTGGAGCGGGTGCTGCCGCTGCTCGCCCCGGGCGGCTCGCTCTTCCTGGGCGATGTGCGCAGCCTGGATCTGGCCTGCTGTCTGCAGACCGGGATCGCGCTGGCCCGGCCGGGCGGCGTGGGGGGTGACCGGGAGGCGCTGCGCCGCGGTATCGGGCATCGGGTGGCCACGGAGACCGAGCTGCTGCTCTCCCCCGCCCTGTTCGGTGCGCTGGCCCGGGAGCTGCCCCGGGTGCGTGCGGTCGACGTGCGCCTCAAGCGGGGGGTGCACCACAACGAGCTGTCCCGCTACCGCTATGACGTGGTGCTCTCCACCGCCGAGCCGGTCGCCGACCTCTCCGGTGTGCCCGTCGTGCGCTGGGGTGCGGACGTGGCGGGAGGGCTGGAGGTGGTGGACCGGGTGGTGGCGGCGCGTCCGGCCGTGCTGCGTCTGAGCGGGGTGCCCAACCGGCGGGTGCACGACGAGTACGCGGCGATGCGGTCCCTCTTCGATCCCCGCGAGAGCGTCGATCTGCCGCCGCAGGACGCTGTGGCGCCCGATGTGGAGGCGCTGTGCGAGCGGGCCGAGCATCTGGGCTACCGGGCGCTGCCGACCTGGGGGGAGAGCCCCGAGCTCCTCGACATCGTCCTGCTCGATCCCGCGCGGGTGCCCGCGGGTGCGGTGACGGGCGTGTACGCGGCGGCGGCCGCCGGGGCGGGGTCCGGCGCCGGGGCTGGTCCGGGGATCGGGGCGGAGCCCGGTACCGGGAGGCGGTCCGGCGCCGGGGCGGAGTCCGGGAGCGGCGGCGGCAGCGGGGCGGGATGCGGCAGCGGGGCGGGGTCGGGGGACGGGGTGGGGTGCGGCGGTGCGGGGGTGGAGGGGTTTGCCGGCACTCCGGCCGCTTTCGAGCACGCTGTCGATCTGGAGGTCGTGCTGCGGGCCCATCTGCGGGAGCGGCTGGCGGAGCACATGGTGCCGTCGGTGCTGATGACGGTGGAGGCGCTGCCGCTGGACGGCGCGGGCGGGGTGGACCGCGCGGCGCTGCCGGTGCCCGCCCGCACCGCCGACCGTCCGCTCACCCAGCCCGGCACGCCGATCCAGGAGATCGTCCGTGACCTGTTCGCCGAGGTGGTGGGCCTGCCCCGGCACCGGGTGCGGGCGGAGTCGGACTTCTTCCGCATCGGCGGCCACTCGCCGGCGGCGGCCCGGCTGCTGTCCCGGGTCCGGGAGACGCTGGGCGTCGATCCGGGCAGCCGGGCCCTGTACGAGGCGCCGACCCCGGCCGCGTTCGCCGCGCTGGTCGGTGACGTGCCCGCCGCGGTGATCGGGCCGGACGACACGGCCGGTGACAG
>NZ_JBSFZS010000362.1:0-2599 GCF_053600395.1 Streptomyces sp. NPDC005070
CGGTTCAGGTAGCCGCGTGCCAGGCCCGCTCCGGCGACGTACAGCTCTCCCGCCACTCCCGGTGGCACCGGCCGCAGCCGATCGTCCAGCACGTACACCCGGGCGTTGGCGATCGGACGTCCGATCGGCGGTACGCCCGACCCCGGCGAGAGCGGGTCGCTCATCGTCGCGCACACCGTCGTCTCCGTCGGACCGTACGCGTTGATCATCCGGCGCCCGGGGGCCCACCGGGCCACCAGCTCCGCCGTGCAGGCCTCACCCGCCACCACCAGCGTCGACACGGTCAGCGCGTCCTGCGGCACGATGGCCAGGACGGACGGGGGCACGGTCACGTGCGTGACCCCGAGATCCGGGTCGGTCAGCGCGGCGACCGGCTCCGCCGCAGGGGGCAGCACCAGGGCCGCGCCGCGCAGCAGGGCGGTGAAGATCTCCGACACCGAGGCGTCGAAGCTGGGCGAGGCGAACTGGAGCACCCGGCTGTCGGGTTCGATCGCGAACCGCTCGATCTGGCCGGCCACCAGGCTCGCCACACCGCCGTGGCCGACCACGACGCCCTTGGGGCGGCCGGTGGAGCCGGAGGTGTAGATCACGTAGGCCGGATGCCGGACGTCGAGCGCGATCTGTGGGTCGGTGTCCGGCCGGTCGCCCGCGTCGACCATGGCCGGGTCGTCGACCGTCACCGTCGGGCGGGCGTCGTCCAGCATGAACGCGATCCGTGACTCGGGGTAGGAGGGGTCGACCGGCAGGTAGGCGGCTCCGGCCTTCAGTACGCCCAGGACCGCCACGACGGACTCCGGCGACCGGGGCAGGGCGACCGCCACGATCTGCTCCGGGCCCACGCCCCGGGCGATCAGCGCGTGCGCGAACCGGTTCACCCGCGCATTGAGCTGACGGTACGTCAACTCGACTTCACCGCACACGAGCGCGACCCTGTCCGGCGTCGCCGCCACCTGCGCCGCGAACGCCTCCGGCACCGGTACGGCGCCCACCTCACGGGCGGTCGCGTTGCCGGCCTCCAGCAGCCGGTGCCGCTCGTCGGTGTCGAGGAGGTCGACCAGTCCGATCGGCTGCTGCGGGTCGGCGGTCACCGCTTCCAGCAGGAGCGTCCAGCGCCGGGCGAGGGCGGCGACCGTGTCCCGGTCGAACAGGTCGGTGGCGTACTCCACCACGCCGACGATCCCGGCCGGGCTTCCGTCCGGCCCGAACCGTTCGGCGAGGTTCACACCGAGGTCGAACTTGGCGGTTCCGGTGGCCACCGCGTAGGTGGCGACGTCCAGCCCGGGCAGCGAGAAACGGCCCATCGGCGCGTTCTGCACGGCCAGGACGGTCTGGAACAGCGGGTGGTGGGACAGGGAACGGGACGGGTTCAGCGCCTCCACGAGCTGTTCGAAGGGCACGTCCTGGTGCGCGTACGCCGACAGCGCCGTCTCGCGTACCCGCCCCAGCAGTTCGGTGAAGCTCGGATCTCCGCCGGTGTCGGTGCGTAGCACCAGGGTGTTCACGAAGAACCCGACCAGGTCGTCCAGCGCTTCGTCCGTGCGTCCCGCGATCGGGCTTCCGATCGGGATGTCCGTCCCCGCGCCCAGCCGTGTGTACAGCGCGGCCAGCGCAGCCTGGAGCACCATGAACAGACTGCTGCCGGTGCGCCGCGCCAACTCCACCAGGGCGGCGTGCAGTTCGGGACTCAACTCCAGGCCGACCTGGTCTCCGTGCCAGCGGGCGACGGCCGGCCGCGACCGGTCGGCGGGTAGCTGGAGCAGCTCGGGAAGGTCGGACAACTGCGTTTTCCAGTAGTCGAGTTGTTCGGCGAACCGGCTCTCCGGGTCGGCTGCGTCGCCGAGCAGGTCGCGCTGCCACAGCGTGTAGTCGGCGTACTGCACCGGCAGGACGGGCCAGCGCGGTGCGCGGCTTTCACACCGCGCGGCGTACGCCTCGGCCAGGTCGCGGGCCAGCGGACCGGTGGACCAGCCGTCACCGGCGATGTGGTGCATCACCACCAGCAGCACATGCTCCTGCGGCGCGACCGCGAACAGCTCGGCCCGCAGCGGTGGTTCCGTCGCCAGGTCGAAGGGCTGCCGGGCGAACTCGGCCATCCGCTCGGGCAGTTCGGCCTCCGGCACCTCGGCCGACCGCACCCGGGACCGGGCCGCACCCGCGTCCAGGACGCGCTGGCACGGTACGCCGTCGACTTCCGGGAACACCGTCCGCAGGCTCTCGTGCCGTGCCGCCACGTCGGCGAGCGCCTCCTCCAGCGCCGCCGCGTCGAGCGTCCCGGTCAGGTGGAGCGCCAGCGGGATGTGATACGTCGCGGCGGTGTCGTCCATGCGGTGCAGGAACCAGAGCCGACGCTGGGCGAAGGAGAGCGGTACCGCTTCCGGACGCACCTGCGCCGTCAGCGCCGGGCGGGTGCGGCCTGCCTCGGCCAACGCCTCGGCCAGTCCCGCCGCGGTGGGCGCCTGGAAGAGCGCGCGCAACCCCAGCTCCGCACCGAGCACCGAGCGGATCCGCGAGACCAGCCGGGTGGCGAGCAGGGAGTGCCCGCCCAGGTCGAAGAAGTTGTCGTCGGCCCAGACCCGCGACGCGCCCAGCACCTCGGCGA
>NZ_JBSFZS010000363.1:0-2590 GCF_053600395.1 Streptomyces sp. NPDC005070
ACCTCGGTGACCGGCCTTCCGCACGCCGCATGGACGGACAGGTGGGCGGCAGGGCGGCGCCCGACGGGTGTGTGTCCCGACCCACACGAGGAAAGTCGCGGGACTCGCCCCGTGCCGCCTCGATCGCCCCCGTCCGGCTTGGCATCCTGGCGCGATGGCATCCGAACGTGACCGCAGCGCCCCGCGCATCCCCCTGAGCGACCTGGTCGAGGAACTCCTCGGCCACGAGGGCCCGTTGCCGATCGTCGCGGCCGGTGACCCCGTGCTGCGCCGGGGCACGGAGCCGTTCGACGGGCAGCTCGACCCGCGGCTCCTCGCCCGGTTCGTGGCCGCCCTGCGCGCCACGATGCACGCGGCGCCGGGGGTAGGCCTCGCCGCGCCGCAGGTCGGCGTGCCCCTGCGGATCGCCGTCATCGAGGACCCCGCGCCGGTCTCCGACGAGGTGCGCCTCGCCCGCGGACGGGTGCCGCAGCCGTTCCGGGTGCTGGTCAATCCCTCGTACGAGGGGATCGGTCCTGGGCGGGCGGCGTTCTTCGAGGGCTGCCTGAGCGTTCCGGGCTGGCAGGCCGTGGTGGCCCGGCACGACGAGGTGCGGCTGACGGCCCTCGACGAGCACGGGGAAACGGTCGACGAGGTGTTCCGCGGCTGGCCCGCGCGGATCGTCCAGCACGAGACGGACCACCTGGACGGCATGCTCTACCTCGACCGTGCGGAGCTGCGCTCGCTGTCCTCGAACCACGCGGCAGCGGAACTCTGGTCCCAGCCGACACCGGAACGGGCGGCCGAGGCCCTGGGTTTCACCGTGCCGGACTGATCACCGGTTGATCCCCAGCGGACGCCCGCCGCGGGTCACCGGTTGATCCCCCGGCGGACGCCCGCCGCGCCGACGCGACGGGTGCCGTGCCGGGCGCTCGCCCGCAGTCCCATGGCCGCTCACCTCGGCGCACGCCGGGCCGCTCGCGTCGGTGCCGTGCGGGCCACTCACCCGGTGCCGTGGGCCGCTCACCCCTCTGCCGTCGATCCCCGTTCGCCGCGGGGCCCTGCGCGCCGCTCACCCCAACGCTGTACGGGCCACCCGCCCGGCCCCTGCCGGATCCCCTCGGCGGCAATTCGCAGGCGCTCCAACGCCGGTTCGTTTAGCCTGCCGGTATGTCTACGCCCCGCGTCTCTTAGCTCCAGGACCCGCTTCCACGCCACCCGTGTGTCCTTGAGCCGATTGACTTCTGGAGCGTTTTCCCATGATCACCGTTCGCGGTGTCGACGTGCGCGCCGGCGCGCGTCTGCTGTTGTCCGGCATCTCCTTCACCGTCTCCCCCGGCGACCGCATCGGCCTGGTCGGCCGTAACGGCGCCGGCAAGACCACCCTCCTCAGCACCCTCGCGGGGCTGACGCGGCCCGCCGCCGGTTCCGTCTCCCGTACCGGGGCGGTCGGTCACCTCGCGCAGGACCCGGCCGCGGCGGACCCCGCGGTCACGGTCACCGCGCGGATCCTGTCGGCCCGCGGTCTCGACCGTGCCGTACGGGCCCTGCGCGCGGCCGAGGCCGCGATGGCCGACGGATCCGAACGTGCCATGAACGCCTACGCGCGTGCCGAGGCCGAGTTCCAGGCACGCGGCGGGTACGCGGCCGAGGCCGAGGCGGCCCGGGTCGCCGCGGGGCTCGGTCTGCCGGCCCGGGTGATGGACCAGCCGATCGGCACCCTGTCCGGCGGGCAGCGGCGGCGTGCCGAACTCGCCCGCATCCTGTTCGCCGACGAAGGCACCCTGCTCCTCGACGAGCCGACGAACCACCTGGACGCCGACTCGGTCGCCTGGCTGCGCGGGTTCCTGGCGAGCCGTCGGACAGGGCTCGTCCTCATCAGCCACGACACCTCCCTGCTGGCCGACGTGGTCAACCGGGTCTTCCACCTGGACCCGCACCGCGCGACGCTCGACGTCCACAACACCGGCTGGGCGGCCTACCTCACCCAGCGCGACGCCGACGAGCGACGGCGGGCCCGCGAGCGTGCCAACGCCGAGCGGAAGGCGGCGGCGCTGCACGCGCAGGCCGACAAGATGCGCGCCCATGTGTCGACGGCCGTGGCCGCCAGGAACATGGACCGCCGCGCCGGCCGCCTGCTCGCCGGTCTTGAACCGGTCCGGCAGACGGAGAAGGTGGCCCGGATCCGGCTGCCCGAACCGGCACCGTGCGGACGCGTGCCGCTCGGCGCGGTCGCGCTGGCCAAGTCGTACGGTGATCTGCGCGTCCTCGGCGGCGTCGATCTCGCCGTCGACCGGGGCAGCCGCCTGGTGATCCTCGGCCCGAACGGCTCGGGCAAGACGACACTGCTGCGGCTGCTCGCCGGCCACGACGATCCGGACAGCGGGCGGGTGGTGCGCGGGCACGGGCTGCGTGTGGGCTACTTCGCGCAGGAACACGACACGCTGGACCCCGCCGGAACGGTCCGCGACCACCTCGCCGCCGCGGCGCCGCACCTCGGCGACGGGGAGGTCCGGCGGGTGCTCGGCTCGTTCCTGTTCACGGGCGACGACGCCGGCAAACGGGTCGGCGTCCTCTCCGGGGGCGAGAAGACCCGGCTGGCCAAAGATCG
>NZ_JBSFZS010000364.1:0-2583 GCF_053600395.1 Streptomyces sp. NPDC005070
GGAGCCCGAGGAGGCCTTCACGTCCTCGGGGCGCACCGACCTGCACCACACCATCGACACCGAGGGCCGTACCGGCGACCGCCGCGACGACTTCGCTGGTGCCGAGAGCGCGGCGCACCTGCGCGCGGCGCTGCTGCGCGGAAATACGGGCGCCGGCCCCGCCTTCGTGGCACTGGACTGCGACCCGAAGGAGATCCCTCCGTTCCTGCCGTTCCAGCCCTTCGCCCAGGCCGCCGGTCATGCCGACCGCGCCGGGTACGCCGACAACAAGGAGAATGCAGATGAGCGACGCGTCGTCCGCGCCGGCTGACATCCCGGGCCTGATGCGGATCGAGAACCCGGGCAAGGACGAACTGACCGCCCACTGCGTGGAGTTGACCCACTCCGTCTACCCCCACCATCAGGTCTACGGGCAGTACTGCACCATCCACGAGTACGTCGACTGCCCGCCCGAACTGACCTACGACTACCTCCGTCAGGGCCACCACCTGGAGGAATGGACCTGCAGCCTGCGGGACTTCGAGCCCTCCGGCACACCCGGACTGTGGGTGGGACGCGACCGGCTCGAGGACGACACCAGGATCTACTGCAGGACCGTCGCCAACCCCGAGGCCATGACCGTGGATTACCACTGTTCCTGGGACCAGAGCGACAAGTTGTGGATGATCTACCTGATGCGTGTCGTGCCGGCCCGACTCGTACTCGACAGGCCGGGATCGGTGATCACCTGGACCAACTGCCGTCATCCCTACTACGACACGAACCCGCAGCCCGGTCTCGCTCCCCGCCCCGACCGGCCCTGGGTGGGCGACTACTGGGACCTGTTCTACGCGGGCCACACCGTGGAGATGAACAACCTCAAGGCGATCCTGGAACATCGCCACCGCAACGGCCAGCCGGTGAGCGTGGCTCCCGCGAGGGCGGTGGCACCGTGACCACCGTCAGCCTCACCGATGTCGCCGGCTACCTTCCGGGCGATCCGGTCCCCGCCGAGTACTACACCGAGTACCCGGGCGCGGAGGACAAGCTGCGCGGCCACCCCATGTTCAAGGTCCCGCGGTCACGTCACCACGTAGCCGCGGACGAGACCAACACGGACATGATCGAGCGCGCCGTACAGCCCCTGATCGAACGCCACGGCAGGGACGAGATCCGGGGCGTCGACGTACTCCTGGTGCACAGCCAGCTCCCGGACCTTCCGTTCGTCGGCGCGGGCACCGAAGTGGCGCGCCGACTGGGCCTGAACCCCGAGTGGCTCGTCGACGTGGCCAACGCGGGCTGCGCCTCCTTCGTGTACATGCTGAAGCTGGCCCGGCAGATCCTCACGACCACCGACGCGAAGACCGCGCTGATCTGCAACGCGCAGAGCGCCGCCGGGCAGTGCTTCACCCAGTCCGATGTGCGTCGGCTGGCGCAGGCCGCGATCCCGGGTGACGGGTGCGGCGTGGGATGGGTGACGACGTCGGCCGGCGCCCCTGTCCTCGACGTGGAGACCCGGCACATCGGCGAGCACGCGGGCGACATGACCTTGGCGCTCGACGACGGCCGCAAATACTGGGAGCCGGGGGAGTCCCAGCTCCGGATCGGGTTCACCGACGCGAGCGTCGCCAAGGTGCTGGCACGCGGCAACCGGCTGGTCCCGGAGGTGATCGCGGACCTGTGCCGACGGCTCGGCGTGGCGACCGGCGACATCGACGTCCTCGTCACCAACCAGCCGAACCGCACCTTCCTGCGCAACTGGACGGAGGCGCTGGAACTGCCCGCCGAGCGGCACCTGAACACCTTCGACCAGTGCGGCAATCTCTTCGGCGCGGCGATCCCGGTCACCCTGGACCACGCGATCACCTCGGGCCGGGTGAAGGACGGTGACCTCGTCGTCCTGGGCGGATTCGCCCACGCCGGCGACTTCGCGGGAGCCGCCGCCGTGCGCTGGTCCGGCGGGCGGGGGTGACCGATCGGCCAGCGGCCGCGCGGGCGAGGGTGACTCCGTGGCGGATGGTCGCGCGATGTTCGTAGCATCGGCGGAGGTCGTCCCGTCGTACGAGGTGATCAGCCGCCGATGACGCCGTCAGCGTGATGTTCGGGCGCGAACGCAACCGAAGGGGCCCTCGCGGAGATCTCGACAGGTGGTTCACAACGCGTCGATGAGGAGACACAGATGACCCCCTGGAACAGTGAGACCCTTGGTTCCCGCGCCTTCGTCGACCCCTATGCCGTACACCCCCGTGACACCGTCGTGCCCGCTCAGGCGCTGCCTCGCGACGACGGCGACTTCGTTCTGGCGCCGCCCAACCCCGCCCACCGCCTGGGCTACACCCTCGACCCGCGGGACGAGCGACGGCTGGCCCTGCACGCGACGCTCACGGCCGCCGGCATCCCGCCGATGCCCGAGGACCGCGCGGTCATCGAGCAGATCAGCTCCCTCCCGGCGGACGTCAACGAAGTCCTGCAGCGCTGGCTGCACCACACCTTGTGACGGATACCGGTGGCGGCGGCGTCATCGTCCCCGTACGCGGGCCGTCGTCGCGTGGAAGCATGGGGGGTATGTCCGGTCGAGCCGAACCTGTGCATCGAGGGAGTGAG
>NZ_JBSFZS010000365.1:0-2573 GCF_053600395.1 Streptomyces sp. NPDC005070
GCTCTACGCCACCCTGACCGACCGCCAGCGTAGCGAATTCTCCCTTCTCGTCGGTGAGTTGACCTGCAGACCCAGATTTTGAGGCCTCTCATGAGGACTTCGATCCGCCGCAGTGGTGTGTCCGAGTGGCCACCCACGACCCGGTGAAGCGGACCCGATCGGCCGCCCAGTCGCCCAGGCGTTGCCACAGGCGCAGACCGTCCGAGCAGATGGCCGGCCGTGAGCGCGGCGGCCCCGGTGACGACGACGCCGATGACGACCGCCGCATCCCGATCTGGGACAGCTGCTCCACCCGCTCCGGCGTCAGAGTGGCGGCCCTGCTCCGCTGGTTGCTGACCCAGCCCCAGACGGAACAGGTCTTCGCAGGGCTGGCTGAGCAGGAATCGCGTGGTCACGCGCTCAGGGGGTAACGGATCTACCAGGAGATCCCGGAAGGGCCGTCGGCTGGAAGGACTGCCACGTGGAACGCGCCGACTGGCTGCTCACGCCCGCTCAGCGGGGGAATCCCGCGTCGAGGGTGGACCGCCGTCATGCCGATGGTGCGGCGTGGTCCACGGGCAACGACGTCCGCCCCCTGGTACACGGGGCGGTGTACTTCGCCGAGCTGCTTGCGGCGGTGCGGGCGCAGCGGGCCGGCGACATGTTGATGTTCACGGACTGGCGGGGTGACCCTGACGAGCTGCTGGACGGTCCGGAGAGCGCTATCGGCGACGTGTTGTGCGATGCCGCACGCCGCGGTGTCGTAGTCAAGGGGCTGGTGTGGCGCTCGCACCTGGATCAGTTCCAGTTCAGCGAACAGGAGAACTACCACCTGGGGGAGGAGATCGAGGAGGCGGGAGGGGAGTGCCTGCTCGACATGCGGGTGCGGCCGGGCGGCTCGCACCATCAAAAGTTCGTGGTGCTGCGCCACCCGGGTCGGCCCGAGCGGGACGTCGCCTTCGTCGGCGGGATCGATCTGTGCCACAGCCGTCGGGACGACGCCGCTCATCAGGGTGACCCGCTGGCGCAGCCCATCGCCGATGTCTACGGTTCCCGTCCGCCCTGGCATGACGTCCAGCTGGCGGTGCGCGGGCCCGCCGTCGGCGATGTCGAGGCCACGTTCCGTGAGCGGTGGACGGACCCGGCTCCGCTCAGTCGCAGCCCGCGCAGCCGGCTTCGGTCGGCACTCCGGGGCGAGGACACACGGGCGGATCCGCTCCCGGTACAGCAACCCGACCCGGGCCCCCGCGGTTCCCATACGGTCCAGATCCTGCGCACCTACCCGAACCGTCTCAGGGGCTATCCGTTCGCTCCCGACGGTGAACGCAGCATCGCCCGCGCCTACATGAAGTCCCTGCGGCGGGCACGCCGGCTGATCTACCTAGAGGACCAGTACTTGTGGTCGGAGAGCGCCGTCCAGCCGTTCGCTCAGGCTCTTGCGGATCATCCGGGCCTGCGGATGATCGCCGTCCTGCCGCCACTGCCGGACCAGGAAGGGCGGATCAGCACACCGATGAATCTGCTGGGCCGGATCCACGCCCTGGAAGTCCTGCGCCGGGCCGGCGGCGACCGGGTGGCCGTCTACAGCCTGGAGAATCACGCCGGGACGCCCGTGTACGTCCATGCCAAGGTCTGCGTCATCGACGATGTCTGGGCCTCGGTCGGTTCCGACAACGTCAACCGGCGCTCCTGGACGCACGATTCGGAACTCAGCTGCGCTGTCCTCGACGAAACCCGTGACTCCCGTGAACCGATGGACCCCGGCGGCCTGGGCGACGGCGCCCGCGTCTTCGCGCGCGAACTGCGGTTGTCGTTGAATCTCGAACACCTCGACCGCGACGGGGATGGGGAAGCGGCTGCACTGTGCGAGCCGGGCCGCGCCTTTGCGGCATACGCCGACTCGGCCGCCGCTCTGGACGCCTGGCACGACGGCGGCCGCCACGGCCCGCGACCGCCGGGACGACTGCGCACCTATCACCCGCCGCACCTGTCCCGCATCACGCGGGCCCTGACCGACCCGCTCTACCGGGTCGTCGCCGATCCCGACGGCCGCCCGCGCTCCCTGCGTCGGCACGGCGCCTACTGAGGGTGTCCCGGACGGGTGAGTGACCTCCGGGTGTGGACACAGGGGCTCATGCCGCGAGTGTGACTGCTCTTCTACGCGCTCGGTCGCAGTGGGCGACAGATGAGGCTTGTGGCCTGGCCCATCTGATACCTCTCTGCCGAGCATCCAAAAATCTGTGATCGCTAGAGTAGACATTGGTAGGTCGGCTCGTTATGGTTTCTCTCGTAGTCAGGAAGTCCGCAGGGCTCGGCAGATACGAACTGCCGGGAGCAGTAGAGGTAGTTGCAGTGTGCAGGACGGTGCGGTGGTGGAGTTTCGAAGCCAGGGTTGTTGCAGGTCGGCGACGGGACTGGCGACCGGACCGGGTGGCCCGCAGTGATCAGGGGCCACCGTAAGCAGGACAGCAGTTGAAGTTGCAGTACGGGTAAGTGCAGTTCGCAGGACCCAGCAGCAGTTGGTGAGTGGTACCTCGGTGAAGGCGTCGGCTGCGGGCGCGCGCACCGGGAGGTCCGGCAGTGGGGTTCTAAGC
>NZ_JBSFZS010000366.1:0-2535 GCF_053600395.1 Streptomyces sp. NPDC005070
GGCGAGTTCCTGGCCTGGATGGACAAGGCGTTCGCGGGCAACGAGCGCGTGCTCCTTGCGGCGCACCCTGAGCACTACGTGATGGGCACCGATGGGATCGGAGCACGTGTAGTGGAGAACATCGGCCCGCACGTCGCCGACTTCTACATGGGCGGCTGGGGAACGGACGCGCTGGCCTGGGCCGAGGACGTGGATGAACTCCTCCCGGAGTCGCAGTTCCCGCGCAAGATGTCCTCGAACCTCTTCCTGGCCGACGGCACCGTCGTCGGACGCGCGCTGATCCAGTTCGGCGACACCGTCGACGGCTTCACCGCGAACCTGACGGTGTACTTCCCCGTCACGTGCCCGGACGAGGTCCTGGAGCACCATCTGCGGCACTACGCCGTCGAGTTCAGGAACTGGATCGTTGCCGCCGCGGCCGCCCGCGCCTGAAACCCCCGCCGGAAACCGGGGCCGCCCCGGCGCCCGGCCCCCCGGAAGCCGTCTGGCCGCCCCATCAGCACGCGCCGCATCCGGCTCGCACAACCGGGCGACCCGCCTCCCATCAGACGGCGGACCACCAGCAGAGCCCTTTTCGCACCCTCCGAAGAGAGACAACGAAACACCACGATGTCGAACCACAGCCTGTCCGCCACGGGACGCAAGCTGACCCTGGTCGTCCTCGGCCTGGCAGCCCTGATCACCACCATGTTGTGCGCCTTCGCGCTGCCCTCGCTCCACAGCGGCCCGCACCGCGTCCCTGTCGGCGTCACCGGCCCCGAAGAAGCCACGAAGGCCCTTCGGCAGAACACCGATGACCGCGCCTGGGACATCCGCCTCTACCCGACGACCGCCGCCCTCCACGATGCGGTCGAGGACCGGGACATAGCCGGCGGTCTCGACATCACCCCTCACCGCATCGACGTGTACACGGCCACCGCGGGCGGCCCCTCCGCCACCAGCGCCCTCACCGCACTGGGCGACCGCGTCGCCGCACGGCAGTCCATCCGGGTCGCCGTCCACGATCTGGTGCCCTTCACCACGGACGACCCCCGCGGGGCCGGAATGACCGCCGCACTCCTGCCCATGATCTTCGGCGGCATCTTCCCCGCCCTCATCCTCAGCAGTGTCTTCCCCGGGCACCGCGGACTGCGCACCCGCATCGCGGGAACTCTCCTGTTCTCCCTCGTGGCAGGCGCCGCCATCGCCGCCGTCCTCCAGTTCGCCACCCACTCCGTCGACGGAGACTACTGGCTCACCGCCCTCGGCCTCAGCCTCGGCACGGCCGCTCTGTCCACCGCGCTCCTGGGCCTCCAAGCGCTTCTCGGCATGGCCGGATTCGCTTTCGGCGGCGCGTTGATGATGCTCCTGGGCAACCCGCTCTCGGGACTTGCCACCGGACCCCACTGGCTCCCCACCGGCTGGGCCACCCTCGGCCAGCTCCTTCCCCCGGGCGCCTCCGGCAGCCTCCTGCGCGCCAACGCCTTCTTCGACGGCTCCGGCGGCGGACTCCCGACCCTCACCCTGGCAGTCTGGGTCGGCATCGGCATCGCCCTTGCGCTTCTTGCCGACCGGCGTGGCCGGGTGCTGCGGGCTCCAAGCGCGCAGGAGGAAAGGAGGTGATCAGAGCGGAAGCGACGACGGGTCCGACGGCCTGAGGGATGTCGGTGGCGATGTTCAGGACGCCAAGTCCTTGCCTGCCGCTCCTCAGCCGGTGGGACGGGCGGTCTCGGGGGTGCGGCAGAAGCGGCGGTCGCGGGCCGCCATCCGGGTACGCGGGCCGGCGGCGCGGAGAACGACGTCCAGGGCCCGGTCGGGGTCGGCGGCGTAGGTGTTGCTGAACCACGCCATGTTCGCCTCGACCACCGCCCATTGGTCGGCGGCGCCGTGCTCGGGTGGGGTCAGGAATCCGACGTCCACCACCACTGCGCTGGGCAGGTCGTCGCCGCAGGTGGCCAGAAAGTCCTTCGCGAACGCCAGGACGGCGTCCTCGTGGCGGTGACCGTCGAGGGGCCGGGCGTCGAGACGGCCGAAGGTGGCGTACTGCGAACCCGTGCGGACCTCGCCGTCCAGGACGTAGAGGCGGAACTCCGTCGCCCAGGTCACCACGTCGCTGATCTGCACCGGGACGTCGGGCGGCAGCTCGGGCCCCGTCGGGAGCCGGCCACCATCGGCGTAGACGGCAGCCGGGAAGCTCTTGTCGGTCGGCGGCTTGACGAAGGCCGGTCGGGTCAGGCGACGGGCCTCGCCCAGGGTCGCCATGGCGATGTGCCGTCCGGTGTACGCGGGGGGCACGGTGACCAGCCAGTCGTCGGAGGGCTCCAGGAGCGCGAGCTCAAGTTCGTCCACGATGCCTGCCGCGAAGACGGGGCCGCCGTAGTAGTGGCCGCCGCGCCTCCCCGCGGCGGTGCCCGCGCCGCCCTGGACGGGGAAGACTTCGACCTCCATGCCCCGCCGACGTGCCGACGTCGAGAGCAGCTCGGAGGTCGTGGTGTACTGCGGCGCCAACGCCAGGAAACCGTGCTTCGTCACGATCGACGACCATGCCATCGGTCC
>NZ_JBSFZS010000367.1:0-2523 GCF_053600395.1 Streptomyces sp. NPDC005070
GAGCCCACGCGGGGGTCCATCCCGTACGAGCCCGGCGACAGGACGAGCGGGTACGGAACCCCGTACGGGATCTTCCCCGGAGCGGAAGTGCACAGCGCGGCCCGGCCGTTCGGCGTCCTGCACCTGTCCCGATTCAAGGGAGCCCTCACGCTGTCACTGGGCATGCCCGACCCCCCGGATGTGGCGGCGAGGGCAGGTGCTCCGGCCAGCAGCGGGGCGCTCACTGCGCCCGGGATCGCGGCGGAGCTGACCGCACGCGCCCTGGACCTCGTCGCCTGACCTGCGCACCATTTCCGCGAACGCGCAGGTCAGGCCGTACTGTTCGGCCGGCTTCGGGGACGGACTTCGCAAAGTATCCGGCAGTCCCCCTCCCGGTGTCGAAAACAAAGCGATCGTTCTCTATTCTTTCCGTGTGGCGCCGTTCAGGAGCCGGGACCAGCAGGACCAGCGGGAGGGACACAAGCGATGGCGACGAAGCCGGCTGCACGGCCACGGGCATCGGTCTCCGCGTTCACGCAGGAGCTCTTCGGGCGGCTGCCCCGGGCCGACCAGCGGCGGTGGGCGCACGCCTACATGGAGGGGCTCCTGACCACGCCGGGCAAAAAGACCGTTCGGCGCCTGGCGGCGACCGTGTCGGACTCGTGCACAGCCCCTCAGTCCCTGCACCAGTTCATCAACGCCAGCCCCTGATTCGAGAAGCGCCGACGGCCGTGCCTCCCCTAGCGTGGCGCATGAACGGTGTCCTCCCGCGTGAAGCTGGTTGGATCGAGTGAGGCGATGCCGGCGGGGACCGCGAGGGCGGCCCCGCCCGACAGATGGAGACACGATGAGCAAGGCCACGAGGACGGACCCGGGACCGTCCGCGCCGCATGGTGCCGACAGCCACGATCTGATCCGGGTGCTCGGCGCGCGCGAGAACAATCTCAAGGATGTCAGCATCGAGATCCCCAAGCGCCGGCTGACCGTGTTCACCGGCGTGTCCGGCTCGGGCAAGAGCTCCCTGGTGTTCAACACGATCGCCGCCGAGTCGCAGCGGCTGATCAACGAGACCTACAGCAGTTTCGTGCAGGGTTTCATGCCCACGCTCGCCCGGCCCGAGGTCGACGTCCTCGAAGGTCTCACCACCGCGATCATCGTCGATCAGCAGCGGATGGGCGCCGACCCCCGGTCCACGGTCGGTACCGCCACCGACGCCAACGCGATGCTGCGCATCCTGTTCAGCCGGCTCGGCAAGCCGCACATCGGCCCGCCCAGCGCGTACGCGTTCAACGTCCCCTCGGTCAGCGCGAGCGGTGCCATCACCGTGGAGCGCGGCGCCAAGAAGGCGGTGAAGGCGACCTTCAACCGCACCGGCGGCATGTGCCCGCGCTGCGAGGGCCGGGGCACCGTCTCCGACATCGACCTCACCCAGCTCTACGACGACTCCAAGTCGCTCAACGAGGGTGCGATCACCATCCCCGGCTACGGCTCGGACGGCTGGAAC
This sequence comes from Streptomyces sp. NPDC005070, assembly GCF_053600395.1. Taxonomy (NCBI): domain Bacteria; kingdom Bacillati; phylum Actinomycetota; class Actinomycetes; order Kitasatosporales; family Streptomycetaceae; genus Streptomyces; species Streptomyces sp. NPDC005070. The sequence continues at coordinate 1,484 of NZ_JBSFZS010000367.1, forward strand.
ATGCGGCTCTACAAGGAGTCGGGCTTCGTCGACCCGGACAAGCCGATCCGCAAGTACACCAAGAGGGAGCTGCACGACTTCCTCCATCACGAGCCGACCCGCATGAAGATCGCGGGCATCAACATGACGTACGAAGGGCTCGTCCCGCGGATCCAGAAGTCGATGCTCTCCAAGGACAAGGAGGCGATGCAGCCGCACATCCGGGCGTTCGTGGACCGGGCCGTCGCCTTCGCGGCCTGCCCCGAGTGCGAGGGCACCCGGCTCAGCGAGGGCGCCCGTGCGTCGAAGATCAAGCGGATCAGCATCGCGGACGCCTGCGCGATGCAGATCAGCGACCTCGCCGACTGGGTCCGGGGCCTCGACGAGCCCTCGGTGGCACCCCTGCTCTCCGCGCTCCAGCAGACCCTCGACTCGTTCGTCGAGATCGGCCTCGGCTACCTCGCCCTGGACCGCCCGGCGGGCACGCTGTCCGGAGGCGAGGCGCAGCGCGTGAAGATGATCCGCCACCTCGGCTCCTCGCTCACCGACGTCACCTACGTCTTCGACGAGCCCACCGCCGGCCTGCACCCCCACGACATCCAGCGGATGAACGACCTCCTGCTGCGCCTGCGGGACAAGGGCAACACCGTGCTCGTCGTGGAGCACAAGCCGGAGACCATCGTGATCGCCGACCATGTCGTCGACCTCGGCCCCGGCGCCGGGACGGGCGGCGGTTCCGTCTGCTTCGAGGGCACGGTCGAGGAACTGCGGAAGGGCGACACCGTCACCGGCCGCCACTTCGACGACCGGGCCAAGGTCAAGCAGACCCCGCGCGAGCCCACCGGCACGCTGGAGATCCGCGGAGCGTCGGCGAACAACCTGCGTGACGTGGACGTCGACATCCCGCTCGGGGTGCTCGCCGTCGTCACCGGTGTCGCGGGCTCCGGAAAGAGTTCACTGGTGCACGGGTCCATCCCGGCCGACGAGGGCGTGGTGTCGGTCGACCAGGCTCCGATCCGCGGTTCGCGGCGGAGCAACCCGGCGACGTACACGGGTCTGCT
>NZ_JBSFZS010000368.1:0-2493 GCF_053600395.1 Streptomyces sp. NPDC005070
GCCGTCGACTTCACCGAGGCGGAGTTCGTGTTGAAGGCGAGGTAGCGGATTTCCAGGCTTCGAGGTGCTCGACGCCGAACCGGGCCAGCCGGTCACGGTGCTCGACCACGATCACAGCCGTGTCCGGGTCGGCAAGAAGCCGATGCAGCTTGCGGCGTCGTCCGTTCAACCCCGACCCGACCTCGGTCACGACTTCGGCGACCGCCAGGCCCAGTCCGTTCGCGCCGGACACCACCCGCGCGGCCTGCCGATCCAGGTCGGCCTTCTGGTCGGCTGACGACACACGGCAGTACGCCACTACCCGCCCGGACGACGGGGCGGCAACCTCGCCGACCAGCCACGTCCCGGACGGCGCCTGGCGGACCGGCACGGGCATCTTCCCGTCCTTCACCCACCGCCAGGCAGTCTGGTAGCTCACGCCCTGCTGACGCGCCCACTCCGAAAGCTTCACAAAACCAAGCTACGTGAGATGTCTGACTAGAGACGACTATGAATGATGAGGAAATCCGTGGCAGTTGTCGCCCCCCGGCGAAGGCCATCGCGCATGCGGCTCCCGCCGCTCCGAGCACGCTTCCGGCCCGGGCGAGGACGTTCACCACGCCTGCTCCCTTTCCACGGGGCGCCGCAGTGTCACCGACAGGCGGGGGTGTGGCCACGCCACGCGCAGGGTGTAGAGGGTGCGAGTGCGCCGAGTGCGGTGGGCCGCCACTTCGGCGGTCCATTCCTCTTGCCACCGGGAGCGCTGGCGGGAGGGCACTGCGCGGCCGGTCACAGGTCTTGCGGGAACCGGTGACACCAGCCGGGGCGGGCGCGCTGCGCAAGCGTAGGGACCACACCCAGCAGATCGCTTGACGCTATGATTACGTCATTCTATCGTCGATTCATGCTCTTCCCCACTCCAGACCTCACCGCAGCCGACCGCCGGGTGCTCGACGAGATCGACAGCATGCGTGCCGCCCTGCGCCACCAGGTGCAGAGTTCGCCCACGAAATGGACGTCCGGGCTGCGGAAGTTCCTCACTGCAGACGCCGTGGCGGCCTCCAACTCCATCGAGGGTTTCAAGGTGGCCACCGTGGACGTCGAGGATCTGATGGAGGGGGAGAACGAGGTCGAGGTCTCCGAGGAGAACCGGGAGGAGACCCTCGCCTACCAGCGGATGATGACCTACATCCAAACGCTCCACGACGTCGAGGACTTCACCTACAACAAGGCATTGCTCAACGGCCTTCACTGGATGCTGCAGGGGCACCGGCACAGCCCCCGCCGGCCCGTCGGCCAGTGGCGCAGGGGCCCGGTCCACGTCACCGACGCCCGCGACCCCAGCATCGCCACCTATACCGCCCCCGACCCCGCGCTGGTGCCCGAGCTCATGCACGAACTCGTCGACTGGCTCAACACCGACGACGCCAGCCACCCTCTGGTCCAGGCCGCGATGGCCCACCTGCACCTCGTCTCCATCCACCCCTGGGCCGACGGCAACGGCCGCCTGTCCCGCTCCCTGCAGACCCTCATGATCGCCCGGGAAGGCGTCCTGGCCCCCGAGTTCTCCTCCATCGAGAGCTGGCTGGGACGCCCGGGCAACACCTGGGAGTACTACCGCGAGCTCAACGACCGCGGCAGCCACTACCAACCCGAACAGGACGTCTCCAGCTGGATCCGTTTCAGCCTGACCGCCTACCACCAGCAGGCACAGACCGTCCAGGGCCGCCTGATCCGCTCCGGCCGGGTATGGAACGCCCTCGCCGCGTTCGCCGACGTCACCCACCTCGACGAACGCACCGTCACCGCCCTGCACGACGTCGCCATGGCCGGACGCGTACGCCGCTCCCGCTACCAGCACGCCGAGGCACTCAGCCTCCAGCAGGCCCAGCGCGACCTGCGCGACCTCACCACCGCCCACATCCTCCAGCCCGTCGGCCGCACCCGCGCCCGCTACTACACCGCCGGCCCGCAGTTCCCCCAGGACGCCCTCGACACCGCACACACCCCCATGAATCTCAGCAACCCCTACCGGACATCGCACGACACCTGAGCAGACCACCCCGAACACCCCACTGCGCGCCTGCAGTCGGCACGCGCCGGCCGAGCCGCGGCCTCCCATCCTTTGTTCTTCGCAGGGAATCCCGGCCTTCAGGCCGGGCGGGAATGCGATCCTCGGCCCGGAGGCGCGAAGCGCCGGAGCTCTCTGCGTCTTCGGGGTGAGGGTCAGGCTGGGCGCTTTTGGTTCTCGATGTATTCCTTTACGATGCTCAGCGGTGCGCCGCCGCAGGACCCCGCGAAGTAGGACGGGGACCAGAACACCGATCCCGTTCCGATCCGGTTGGTGTACTCCGCGCGCAGATATCGGGAGCTGACGCCCTTGAGGGAGTTGACGAGCTTGGACAGGGCGATCTTCGGCCAGCCGACGGCCGCCGGCAGGACGACGAGTGCGGCGACGGCGGCAAGTGCGGCGGTACGGCGGCGATGGTGGTGGCGCGCGGCCATGGAACGGTC
>NZ_JBSFZS010000369.1:0-2491 GCF_053600395.1 Streptomyces sp. NPDC005070
TGTGCTGTGGTGCGGGAGGTGCAGGTGAGCGCGGACCCCCCGACCCCTCAGGGCCGGGCCGGCGGGCCGGTCCCGCCTCAGTCCTCGCTGGGCGCGGCCGGCAGCTTCGCCTGGATCAGGTCCATCACCGTGGAGTCGGTGAGCGTCGTGACGTCACCGAGTTCGCGGTTCTCGGCCACGTCGCGCAGCAGTCGGCGCATGATCTTCCCGGACCGGGTCTTCGGCAGCTCGGCCACCGGCAGGACCCGCTTCGGCTTGGCGATCGGGCCGAGCGTGGTGCCCACGTGGTTGCGCAGCACCGCCATCAGCCCTTCGTCCTCGGCGGAAGCGGTCCCGCGCAGGATGACGAAGGCGACGATCGCCTGCCCGGTGGTCTCGTCCGCCGCACCCACGACCGCCGCCTCGGCGACCGCCGGGTGGGAGACGAGGGCCGACTCGACCTCGGTCGTCGAGATGTTGTGGCCGGACACGAGCATCACGTCGTCGACGCGCCCGAGCAGCCATACGTCGCCGTCGTCGTCCTTCTTGGCGCCGTCCCCGGCGAAGTACTTGCCCTCGAAGCGGGACCAGTACGTGTCGAGGAACCGCTGGTCGTCGCCCCAGATCGTGCGCAGCATGGACGGCCACGGCTCGGTGAGCACCAGGTAGCCGCCACCGCCGTCGGGCACCTCGTTCGCCTCGTCGTCGACGACCGTGGCCGAGATGCCGGGCAGCGCGCGCTGCGCCGAGCCCGGCTTCGTCTCGGTGACCCCGGGCAGCGGCGAGATCATCATCGCGCCGGTCTCGGTCTGCCACCAGGTGTCGACGATCGGCGTACGGTCCCCGCCGATGTGCTTGCGGTACCAGATCCACGCCTCGGGGTTGATCGGCTCGCCGACCGATCCGAGCACCCGCAGCGAGGACAGGTCGAACTTCGCGGGGATGTCGTCGCCCCACTTCATGAACGTACGGATGGCCGTGGGCGCCGTGTAGAGGATCGTCACCCCGTACTTCTGCACGATCTCCCAGAACCGCCCCTGGTGGGGAGTGTCCGGCGTCCCCTCGTACATGACCTGCGTCGCGCCGTTCGAGAGCGGTCCGTACGTGATGTACGAGTGCCCGGTGACCCAGCCGACGTCGGCCGTGCACCAGTACACGTCGGTCTCCGGCTTCAGGTCGAAGACCGCGTGGTGGGTGTACGAGGCCTGCGTGAGGTAGCCGCCCGAGGTGTGCAGGATGCCCTTCGGCTTACCCGTGGTCCCGGACGTGTAGAGGATGAACAGCGGCTGCTCGGCGTCGAACGCCTCCGGCGTGTGCTCGGCCGACTGCCGTCCGACGATGTCGTGCCACCACACATCGCGGCCCTCGGTCCAGTCGACGTCCTCGCCGGTGCGGCGCACCACCAGCACCTTGTCGACTCCGTCGACCCGGCTCACCGCGTCGTCGACGGCGGGCTTGAGCGCGGACGGCTTCCCGCGCCGGTAACCGCCGTCGGCGGTGATGACCAGCTTGGCGTCGGCGTCCTGGATACGGGTGGCGATCGCCTCGGCGGAGAACCCGCCGAAGACCACCGAGTGCGCGGCGCCGATACGGGCGCACGCCAGCATCGCGACGACGGCCTCGGGGATCATCGGCAGGTAGACGGCGACCCGGTCGCCCTTGCCGATGCCCAGCTCGGTGAGGGCGTTCGCGGCCTTCGACACCTCGTCCTTGAGCTCGGCGTAGGTGATGGCCCGGCTGTCGCCCGGCTCGCCCTCGAAGTGGATGGCGACGCGGTCGCCGTTCCCGGCCTCGACATGCCGGTCCACGCAGTTGTAGGCGACGTTCAGCTTGCCGTCGGCGAACCACTTCGCGAACGGCGGATTGGACCAGTCCAGTGTCTCGGTCGGCTCGGTGGCCCAGGTCAGCCGACGGGCCTGCTCGGCCCAGAAGCCGAGCCTGTCAGCCTTGGCCTGCTCATACGCCTCCGCGGTGACATTGGCGTTCGCCGCCAGGTCGGCGGGCGGCGCGAACCTGCGCTCTTCCTTCAGCAGGTTGGCCAGGCTTTCGTTGCTCACGACATCTCCCTTTCCCAGGGTGTCCGTTGTGTCCCAGGCCACAGCTCATCAGACCGGGAGCCCGGTGACAAGGCCCGACCCGAAATTGGTTTAGACCTATGCCGTGCTACCGGTCCAACCCGCGGTCCGTACGGCATGGCGGCGCCCCGCGGTACGGCCCCGCCGCACTTCACGAGACCACACGAGTTCGCACGAGTCTGCCCCCTTGTGGCACGTACGTACCGGCCACCGGGTTCATCCGGGGGTGCGTCGCCTACTTCTGGGCGCGTCGCCCATGCCTGGGTGCGTTGCCTGTCCCTGGGTCGTCGCCTGTCGCAGGGCCTTCGCCTGTCCCTGGGGGTGTCGCCTACGCCTGGGGGGCGTGCCGGGGCGTCCCCGCTCCGGGGCACCCTCCGTGCCGGGGCGTCCCCCGTTCGGCCCATCAGCGGCACCCCTCACCTGCCGCGTCGGGACAT
>NZ_JBSFZS010000370.1:0-2462 GCF_053600395.1 Streptomyces sp. NPDC005070
CGGTGTCGGTGAGGGCCGCGCTCCACTCGACCGGGCCGTCGGACGCGAGGACGGTGACCGAGCCGTCGAGGGCGGTGCAGTCGGCGGGGTCGATGCCGGTGGAGCCGGCGTCGGAGAGGGTCGCCTGTTCCGAGGGGTCGACCGGCGTCGGTGGGTCGGTATCGGTTCGGGCGGTCAGGTCCACCTGGGAGGCCGGGCCGGGGGTGTTCTGGTGGATGACCAGTCGCGCGGTGTACCGAGGCAGCCCGTCGGTCCGCACGGCCCAGACCCTCAGCCTGCAGTCCTGTCCCGGCGCGATGACCTTGTGCTCGCAGTCGTCGCTGCGATGCCAGGCGGCGGCGCCCTCACCCTCGAACGTCATCGAGGTGAGCCGCAGGTCTGCGGTACCCGTGCTCCTGACGGTCAGTTCCTGCCGGCAGTCCTTGCCGAGGCAGGACAGTTCGAGCGAGGCAGGGGACACCTCGGCGCCCGCGTTCTTGTCGATCTTCCCCGGACCGGTGTCGGAGATGGGGACGGACGGGAGGGCCAGGTCTTCGCGGTATTTGTCGTACACGGCCCGGACCGTGGTTGCTCCACCCCCGTCGGAGGGCCCGTGGGCGAGCGCGGAGAGGGGTTTGCCCAGCGATGCCTCCAGCGTCGTGATCGAGGCGAAGGGGATGGCGAGAGCCACCACGGCCAGCACCACCTTGGCCGATCTGGCCGCCAGGGCGGTCACCGCCATCACCACACTGGTGCCGGTGATTCCGGCGAACGCGGCGAGGTCACCGAAGTGCGCCAGAACCGCGGAGATGATCAAGCCGACGACGGCCTCGACGAGTTGGGTTCGGATGATGCGGCCCATGGCTGCCTTTCTGCGCGTGCGCGATGAGGGATGCAGAGCCCGTCGGCCCGGTGCCTGCGGGGGCGAGCGCTCTGGAAGCTGCCGTCTCGCGGCAGGGACAGGGGTACTCCGGACGCGTTGCGCACTCCCCGGTGACGAACGGCGCGGGGCGGCGGCGAGCCGGAGGGATCCACGCGGGATCCGGGAGCCCGCGACGACGCGGGAGGTGGTGCGGCTGGCGGTACGCCGGGGGCGGGCGACGGCGCCGCGGCCCGGGTCGGCCGCTCTCCTACGCCATCACGTGAGCGCCGTTTCCGGGACGGTGCGGGACAGGACCAGCGCGGTCGCGACGACGGTGACCACGATCAGGACCGCGACGACAGCCACGACCCACGCCGCGACGCCGGTGACGAACAGGGCCGGGAGCGCGGTGACCGCCGACAGGATCCGGGACCCCGCGACGATGCGGGAGCCGGTGCGGTTGGCGGTCCGCCAGGTGTGGACGACGGCCACGACGGTGATCAGTCCAAGGACGACGTCGGCGACGAGGATCCCTGCCGGCGGCCCGGGCTCACCGCTGTCCGGCGCCAGGAAGCCGCCCGCGCTGGTCGTGTCGAGCAGCCCGAGTACGGCGGCGAGCCCGAGGCCCGTCTTGTTCTTGCGGCTGAGCGTGGGCGGCACCGCCTGCGTCCGGCTCATATCGGTTCCCCTGTACGGGTGTTGGGGGCCGTCGATGCGACGGCCCGGTGAACCGACTATCGCGGCAGGGCCCCTTGGCGCGCATCGTCCGAAACTCCCTCCCGTCCGGGAGGATTTCCCGGCCCGCGGGGACCGTGAACCCTCCCGGCCGGGAGACCCGTCGGCCATCATCGGGGCATGAACTCCCCCGCCGGCCCGATCCGGGTGCTCATCGCCGACGACCATCCCGTCGTACGACGCGGTATGAGCGCGCTGCTGGCCTCGCTGGACGGCGTGGAGGTGGTGGCGGAGGCGGCGAACGGCGAAGAGGCCCTCAAGGAGGCCCAGTTGAGCCGGCCCGACGTGGTCGTGATGGACATTCAGATGCCCGAGCTGGACGGCGTCGAGGCGACCCGCCGGCTGACCGCCCTGCTGCCGGACGTGGCGGTGCTCGTGGTCACCATGTTCGAGGACGACGAGACCGTGATGTCCGCGATGCGCGCCGGCGCCCACGGCTACCTCCTCAAGGGCGCCCAGCAGGAGGAGATCCTGACCACGCTGCACGCGGTCGCGGCCGGACAGTACGTGATCACACCCGGGGTCGCGGCACGCCTCCTCGGCCGTCTCTCCCCCGCGCCCGCACCGGCCGTCCCCTTCCCCGAACTGACCGACCGCGAGCGGGAGGTGCTCGACCGCCTGGCCCGGGGATACACCAACGCCCGGGTGGCGGCCGACCTGTCGCTGGCCGAGAAGACCGTGTCGAACCGTCTGTCCGCGATCTTCCTGAAGCTGGGCGTGAGCGGCCGGACCGAGGCGGTGATCATGGCCCGGGAACACGGGCTGGGCGGCGGTGCGCCGGAGACGGGACCATGACGGTACGGGCGCTGAGCGCCTGTGCCCCTCTCGCGGTCCTCTCGGCCGCCGGCCTGGCCTCCCTGGGCCTTGTGCCGCCCTCCCCCGCCTC
>NZ_JBSFZS010000371.1:0-2425 GCF_053600395.1 Streptomyces sp. NPDC005070
CGCCCTGTGGCGGTCCTGGGGCGTGCAGCCCTCCGCGGTGGTGGGCCACAGCCAGGGCGAGATCGCCGCCGCCCATGTGTGCGGCGCCCTGACCCTGCGGGACGCCACCAAGATCGTGGCCCTGCGCAGCAAGGCCCTGGTGGAACTGATCGGACACGGCGGCATGGCCTTCGTCGCCGAGTCCGAAACGCTGGTGCAGCAGCACCTGGCACCGTGGAGCGACCGGATCGGCATCGCCGTGGTCAACGGACCCCGCGCGGTCGTGGTGTCCGGAGAACCCGACGCGCTCGACGAATTCATCGAGAAGATGAAGGCCGACGGCTGCCAGGCCCAGCGCATCAAGGTCGATTACGCCTCGCATTCGCATCAGGTGACACGGGTACGGGACGAGGTGATCCGCGCGCTGTCCGACGTGAACCCGAAAACGTCGGAACTGCCTTTCTATTCCACCCTGTACGGCGAAATCATCGACACCGCCCGGCTGGACGCCGACTATTGGTACAACAACCTGCGCGAGAAGGTCCGCTTCGAATCCTCCGTACGGCAGATGGCAGCGGACGGGTTCCGGGTGTTCGTCGAGATGAGCCCGCACCCCGTGCTGACCGTCCCCGTGCAGGAGATGGTCGAGGACCTGGACGACGCGCTGGTGCTGTCCTCCTCGCGACGCGGCCGGGGCGAGGTGGAGGCCGTCCTCGGCTCACTGGCCGCGCTGCACGTGCGCGGCGGAGACGTCGACTGGTCCGCCCTGTTCACCACCCGCCGGCAGGTCGATCTGCCGACCTACGCCTTCCAGCGGCAGCGGTACTGGCTCAGCTCCGCACCCACCGCGGCCGTGACCGCACAGGCATCCCCGACAGAACCTCAGCCGGCGGCCGACGACCAGCAAGTTCCGCTGCCGCAGCGGCTCGTGGCGCTCGTCCCCGACGACGCCCAGGCCCTCGTCCTCGACCATGTCCTCGAACGGGTCGCCGTCGTGCTCGGCCACCCCTCCACCGAATCCATCGACCCCGACGGCGAGTTCACGAAGATCGGCTTCGACTCGATGCTGTCGGCGGACCTGAGCAAACGCCTGACCGCCTCCACCGGCCTGAAGCTGCGCCCGAACGTGGTGCTGCGCCATCCCTCCCCGCGGCTGATCGCCCGGCACATCGTCTCCTCGCTGGCCAAGCCCGGCGCACGCTGAGGCCGGGCGATCCGGCCCGGTCACGGGCGCGGCCGCACCCTCGCGGACATGCGCCACCCCGGGGAACGTCCCGCCGGACGCTTCCGCCCGAATGTCCCGCCGGCGGGACACCGCAAGCCCTCAAGAGGCTTGTCCCGCCCCCGTACCAAGTTGTCTTGACCTGCTGATTCACCTTCCGTGAAGGTGGGGTGATCTGCGAATTCCTCCGATTCCCGGACTTGTTTGCCAAGGGGTTGATCCGTGTGCGTGCATTCGCTGCTTCGTCCGCGCATAAAGGACTGTGGCTGGCGGAGGAAATGTCTGCCGACACACTGAACCACGCACTGACCATGTGGGACGTGGACGGTGAACTCGACGCGGCCGCCATGGAATCCGCGTTCCTGCACGTGCTGGACGAGGCCGAGGTCCTGCGCGTCACCTTCGCCGACGACGGCGACGGACTACGCCTTTCGCCGCGCGAACTGGGGAACTGGCGGCCCTTCCTCCTCGACCTGTCCGCCGAGGCCGACCCCGAGCAGGCGGCACGCGCCGCGCTCGCCGACCTGATCCGCACGCCGTTCGACCTCGGCCACGACCTGCTGTTCCGGATGGGCCTCATCACCCTCACGCCGGCCCGCTCCCTCGTGGTGATCGCCTACCACCACCTCGTCTCGGACGGGTTCGGCACCGGCGGCCTGCTCTCCCGGCGCCTCGCCGAGGTCTACACGGCGCTGGCACGCGGCGAACAGGCCCCCGCCCTGCCGCACCCCTGGGACGCCGCCTCGTTCGCCACCGAGGCGGCCGACTACCTCGCCTCCGAGGAGTTCACCGACGACACCGCGTTCTGGCGCGACTACCTCGCCGACGCGCCCGCCCCCGCACAGATCCCGCGCGTCGCCCTCGCCGACACCGAACGCGCCACGCTGTCCGAGCCGATGAGCGACGCCGACCGCTGGGGCGAACTGACCGAGCCCATCGGCATGGTCAGCCGCACCCTGACCGTCCCGCGCGCCGAGGCCGACGCATGGACCCAGGCGGCCAAGGCGATGGGCGTGTTCACCTCCACGCTGCTGACCACCGCCGCAGCCGTGTTCTTCCGCCACCGCTGCGACCGCCCCGAGTTCCTGCTCTCCCTCGCCGTCGGCAACCGGGCCGGCATCGCCGCCAGGACACCCGGCCTCGCCGTGAACGTCGTCCCCGTACGCGTGAAGGTCCCGCTGAACACCGGGAGTCCTGCGGAGGGTGGCGATGTGGGCGCGGACC
>NZ_JBSFZS010000372.1:0-2417 GCF_053600395.1 Streptomyces sp. NPDC005070
AGGTCGGTGAAGCCGGGATCGCCGCTCGTGTCGGTGCGCAGCACCAGGGTGTTGACCATGAACCCGACGAGGTCGTCCAGGGCCTGGTCGGTGCGCGCTCGGCAGGCTGGCCGAGGTGCGGGAGGCCGCCGTGGCGGTCACCCACACCGACGCCGGCGAGGCGGAGCTGACCGCGTTCGTGGTACCGGAGGCGGGCGCTCTCGCCGAGGACGCCGTGCGCGCCCGCCTCCTTCAGGCGCTGCCGCGGAACATGGTCCCGGCCCGCTTCGTCGGCGTACCGGCCATTCCCCTGAGCCCGCACGGGAAGGTCGACCGCGCGGCGCTGGTCGACACCCTCAAGAACCGAGGACAGTGATGACTGCCGACAGCGTGCGCGCCATCTGGTGCCGGGAACTCGAGCGCGAGGACATCGCGGCCGACGACGACTTCTTCGCCCTCGGCGGCCAGTCCGTGATCATGGTCCGGATCCAGGGCGCCTTCCTGGAGGAACTGGGCGCCGAGGTCCCCATGGACCAGATGTTCCTCCACCCGACGGTGGCGTCGATCTCCGCGTACATCGCATCCCTGACGCCGCATCGATAGCGCGCCGGACCCCACCGAGACCTCCCGGCCCGCGGGCCGCGACACGTGCAGAAAACTACCTGGTTAGAGAGGCGCGCCATGTACGACGTGATTGTCATCGGTGCCCGTTGCGCGGGTTCGCCGACGGCCATGCTCTTCGCCCGGCAGGGCTACCGTGTCCTGCTCCTGGAGAAGGCGCGGTTCCCGCAGGACACGCTGTCCTCGCACTACATCCACATGCAGGGCATGGGGCTGTTGAACCGGTGGGGGCTGCTCGACAAGCTCCGCGACGCGGGCTGCCGGCCCATCACCCGCCAGAGCTACCAGGGCCCCGGGGTGCGCATCGAGGGCTTCTCCCTGCCCGTCGACGGCCTGACCCACACCTACGCGCCCCGCCGCTACGTCCTTGACCCGCTGCTCGCCGAGGGCGCCGTCGAGGCCGGCGTCGACTTCCGCGAGGGCTGCGCGGTCAAGGACCTGGTGTGGCAGGACGACCGGGTCGCCGGCGTGCGCTACACGACGCCCGAGGGCACCGAGACCACCGAGCGGGCGCGTCTGGTCGTCGGCGCGGACGGCATGCGCTCGCTGGTGGCCCGCAAGACCGGCGCGCAGAGCGTCATCGAGCACCCGCGGGTGAGCTGCACCTACTACAGCTACTGGGCGGGTGTCCCCTCGCACTTCGAACTGTACGAGCGGCCCGGCCGCTGGATCGGCGTCATCCCCACCAACGACGACCTGACCCTGCTGATGACCTACTTCCCGCAGGACCTCTACAACGAGGTCCGCAAGGGAGTGGAGCCCTTCTACCTCGACTCCTTCCGCACCACCGCGCCCGAGCTGTACGAGCGGATGCAGGCCGGCGAGCGCGTCGAGCAGATCTACGGCACGGGCCACCAGGAGAACTACTTCCGCAAGGCCTACGGTCCCGGCTGGGTACTGGTCGGCGACGCGGTCAACCACAAGGACTCCATCACCGCCCGCGGCATCACCGAGGCCTTCGCCCAGGCCCAGTCCCTCACCGACCACGTCGGCAGCCAGCTCCACGACGACGCCGCGCTGCGCACCGCGCTCAAGCGCTACGAGAACGACCTGAGCGGCGAGGCCCTCAGCCACTACCAGGGCGCCCTGAACGTGGCCGAGCTCAAGCCCGAGGGCCGCGTGGAGATGCTGCGGCAACTGGTCGGCCACCAGGAGCACATCGACCGCTACTTCTCGACCCTGTCGGGCGCGTGCTCCATCGACGACTTCTACAACGACGAACTGCTGGACCTGCTCGACCTGAACTGAGTGACGGCCTCCACCCTCCTGGTTCCGCCGATTTGGAGTAGCAATGATCCCGTTGTCGTTCGCGCAGCGCCGGCTGTGGTTCGTGGACCGATTCGAAGGCCCTTCGCCGACCTACAACGGCGCTTTCGCCCTGCGGCTGACCGGGGAGCTGGACGTCGGCGCGCTGCGGGCCGCGCTCGCGGACGTCGTCGACCGGCACGAGGTCCTGCGCACCGTGATCGTCGAGGGCGACGACGGCGTCCCGCACCAGCGGGTGCTGGCGCCGGGGGACAAGCCGTTCGACCTGACGGTCCTCGACGTCACCGAGCAGGAGCGGACGGCGGCCGTCGCCGAGGTGGCCACCGCCACCTTCGACCTGGCCGCCGACACGCCGATCCGCGCCCGGCTGCTGCGCTGCGCACCGCAGGAGCACACCCTGGTCGTCGTCGCGCACCACATCGCCGTGGACGGGGAGTCCTTCGGGCCGCTGTTCCGCGATCTCACCACCGCCTACGCGGTCCGCGCCGAGGGCGGTGCCCCCGCGTGGGAGCCGCTGCCGGTGCAGTACGCGGACTACACGCTGTGGCAGC
>NZ_JBSFZS010000373.1:0-2413 GCF_053600395.1 Streptomyces sp. NPDC005070
TCGCCGAGGTGCTGGGCGCGTCGCGGGTCTGGGCCGACGACAACTTCTTCGACCTGGGCGGGCACTCCCTGCTCGCCACCCGGCTGGTCTCGCGGGTCCGGGCGACCCTAGGTGTCGAGCTGGAGCTGCGCAGCCTGTTCCGGACGCCGACGCCCGCCGGGCTCGCGGCCGGGCTGCACGACGCCGGCACCGCGCGGCAGGCCCTCGTCCCCCGGCCCCGCCGCGAGCCCATGCCGCTGTCGTTCGCGCAGCGCCGGCTCTGGTTCCTCCAGCGGTTCGGGACGCCGAGCGCCACCTACCACATGCCGCTCGCCCTGCGGCTGTCCGGCGACCTCGACCGGGCCGCGCTGAGTACCGCGCTCGCCGACCTGGTGGCCCGGCACGAGACCCTGCGCACGGTCTTCCCGCACACCGACGGCGTTCCGCACCAGCGGGTGCTGGACGCCACCGAGGCCCCCGTCCCGCTGGCCGGGCACACGGTCGGCGAGGCGGAGGTTCCGGCCCTGCTGCGCGAGGCGGCGGTGCGGGCGTTCGACCTGACGTCGGAACTGCCGCTGCGGGTGGAGCTGTTCGAGGTCGGGCCGCAGGAGCACGTACTGCTGCTGGTGCTGCACCACATCGCGGGTGACGGCTGGTCCATGGGCCCGCTGGCCCGCGACCTCGCCGCGGCCTACGCCACCCGGCGGGGCGGTGGGGCGCCCGAGTGGTCACCGCTTCCGGTGACGTACGGCGACTACACCCTGTGGCAGCACGAGATCCTCGGCGACGAGCACGACGCGGACAGTGTGTTCGCGTGCCAGGTCGCCTACTGGACCGAGGCGCTGGCCGGGCTGCCCGACCAGTTGCACCTGCCCGTCGACCGGCCGCGTCCAGCCGCCATGTCGTACCGCGGCGACCTGCTGGACGTCCGGATCGACGCCGAACTGCACGCCGCCCTGGTGAAGTTGGCGCGGCGCACCGGCAGCAGTCTGTTCATGGTGCTTCAGGCTGCGCTGGCGGCGCTGTACACACGGCTGGGCGCAGGGACGGACATCCCGATCGGAAGCCCGATCGCGGGACGCACGGACGAAGCGCTGGACGACCTGGTCGGGTTCTTCGTGAACACCCTGGTACTGCGCACCGACACCGGCGGAGATCCGAGCTTCACCGAACTGCTGGGGCGGGTACGCGAGACGGCGCTGTCGGCGTACGCGCACCAGGACGTGCCCTTCGAACAGCTCGTGGAGGCGCTGAACCCGTCCCGATCCCTGTCCCACCATCCGCTGTTCCAGACCGGACTGGTCGTGCAGAACGCGCCGGGCGGCGACTTCGAGCTGCCCGGCCTGAGGGCCACCGGGGTGGCCGTGCCCACCGGGACCTCCCGGCTCGACCTGACCTTCGGCCTGGCGGAGCAGCACGGGTCCGACGGCACTCCGGCCGGCCTCAGCGGTGCGGTCGAGTTCAGCACCGACCTGTTCGACCGTTCCACGGTGGAGACCCTCTTCGCCCGGTGGACCCGGCTGCTGGCCGCGGTCGCGGCCGCTCCGGACCGGCCGATCGGCGGGATCGACCTGCTGTCCGACGAGGAGCGCCGCGAGCTGCTGCCCGCCGCCGGGAGCGGGGCCGCCGTCACGAGCCTGCCGGAGATGCTCGCCGCGCAGGTGGCGGCGACACCGGACGGGACCGCGCTCGTGTGCGGTGAAGTCGAGTTGACGTACCGTCAGCTGAACGCGCGGGCGAACCGGTTCGCACACGAGCTGATCGCCCGGGGCGTGGGCCCGGAGCAGACCGTGGCGGTCGCCCTGCCCCGGTCGCCGGAGTCCGTCGTGGCGGTCCTGGGCGTACTGAAGGCCGGAGCCGCCTACCTGCCGGTCGACCCGACGTATCCCGAGTCACGGATCGCGTTCATGCTGGACGACGCCCGCCCGACCGTGACGGTCGACGACCCGGCCATGGTCGACGCGGGCGACCGGCCGGACACCGACCCACAGATCGCACTCGACGTCCGGCACCCGGCGTACGTGATCTACACCTCCGGCTCCACCGGCCGCCCCAAGGGCGTCATGGTGAGCCACGGCGGTGTGGCGGGCCTGGTGGCGGCGCAGGTCGAGAGGCTAGGGGTGGCGCCGGGCAGCCGGGTGCTCCAGTTCGCCTCGCCCAGCTTCGACGCGTCGTTCTGGGACCTGTGCGGCGCCCTGCTCACCGGTGCCGCCCTCGTCCTGGCCCCGTCCGAGGCCCCGCTGGAGGCCCTGACGGACCGCCGGCTCGACATCACCCATGTGACACTGCCGCCCTCGGCGCTGGCGGCGCTGGACGGGGCCGACGTCACGGCCGCCACTCTGGTGGTGGCGGGTGAGGCCTGCACGGCGGAGCTGGTGGCCCGGTGGGCCCCCGGGCGCCGGATGATCAACGCGTACGGTCCGACGGAGACGAC
>NZ_JBSFZS010000374.1:0-2409 GCF_053600395.1 Streptomyces sp. NPDC005070
GTTGATTCTTTACGGGCCCTTAGCTTGGCGTTTATGCAGCTTTGCTGCTTGTGATGGCTGCCGCGAGGTTTGGTTTGTCATGCTTCCCGATGGGGTGCTCGCGTGCGCGGTGCTTGTTCTTCGTGCCGGTTGGCCGACCGGGGCCTGCGGTGCTGGGTTTCGGTGCGCTGGCCGGCTGAGGGGTTTTCCCGTGGAGGCGGCGAAATCCTCGGCGGACACGCGCTGGCGTGAGGCGCCCTTGACGTGCGGGCCGCTCCCAGGGTTTACGGAGATCTTCTGCGAGGGGCCGGGCAAGGCGAAGTTGCGTGTGGGCGGCAATGACGAGCCAGGTCCAGCGGTCGGCGGCGGCCGGTTCGCGGAGTTTGGGCGTGGTCCACCCCAGCGTCTGCTTGAACATCCTGAAGGTGTGCTCGAGATCGAATCTCCGCAGGAACGCCTGCCAGAGCCGGTCCACATCCCCGGCAGAAGCAGTGGTAGCCGACCACCACAGCCAGATGGGCCTGGGACTGCGGTCGCCGCGGAGGTGGTCGACCTGAAGACGGATGACGGTGCCTTCGATGACAGGCAACTCTCCTTCGGGGTGGTCTGCCCAGGCCGAGCGCCGGACCAGCAGCGGGTGCAGCCGGTCCCAGGCAGTGGCGACGGCCTTCCCGTAGTGGGTGGTGTCGGTCTCCGTGGTGACGGACGGGACCGGCTGAGTGGCCGCGACCTCGAACGCGAACTCCGCCCCGCGCTTGGGCTTGCGCCCGACTTTGCCTGCCGGCTGCGGCGGGGGCGGGAAGTACAGGACGCGGTCCGAACGCATCCGTCCCAGCAGCTCAACGGGCAGATCCGCTAACAGGAAAGCCAGGCGGGTCACGTCATAGCCGGCATCGACACGATCAGGACGGGCAGGTCACCGATCTGCCACTGTCCTGTCACATACAGCCGCTGGAACACCTCCCGGACCTGGGCGGCGGTGACGGCGATCGCGTCGTCCCACGGACACAACCGGACCACGTCCAGCACGGCAGTCCACGACGTCCGCCCCGGCTCCAGAGCGGCAATGAAGGAGTAGGGCCACCCGGGGATCATCTGGGCCGAGCCCCTGCCCCGACCATACGTGTGACAGAACAGCCGGTCCGGGCTCGTATTCGCATCCGGCCGCAGCCAGTTGCTGACATCGACCGCCAGGACCAGCCGCCCCTCCGCCGTCCGGGGAAGCGGCAGCCCCGCCAGCGCCCTGCGCAGCCGGGACAGCTCCAGATGCCCGCGGTTCAACCCGCCGTACAACGCACCATGCCCACGCTGATGCTCAGGCGCCAGAGACAGCTCGACCAACGTCTTCACCGGGCCGTCCGCACACAGCAAGGCGTCACTCAGCTCGAACAACGCGTCGGGCCTCTGGGTCAGGCAGGCATAGAACTCCGTTCGGAAGCATGACAGTTCGGCAAACGCATCCCGCGGGACATCCCGCTGCAGCAGACTCATCGCTACGGCCTTCGTACTGGTCAAGTGCTTCTGTGACGGAGCACAGGATCAGGCGAAGGCCGCTCTCACGTCAGGCACTCGGCCGAAATCGTCAGCAAGTTCGAGGCCATGTTCGACCGCGGACGATAAACGCCAAGCTTAGGCCGTATTTCCGCGGGGGTCGGGTCCTCCGAGTCGGCCAAGCGCCGTCCGTCAGAGGTCCAGCGCAGGATCACGGTGACAGTGAACCAGTTGGTCTCGACCGGGATCTCGCTGACACCCTTGCCTGTCAGCCCGAGGAATCCGCTGCACACCGCCACGGTGGCCTCGTGCGGGTTGTAGCTGCGGAAGGTGCTTCCGGCAGGCAGGGTGCGGCTCAGGACACCACGGCGACGACGCGCCTGTACCGGTGTTTCAGTCCGGTCCATGGATGGGCGCGAGAGCGGCGTGAAGCCTGTCTGGGCGCTGATGAAGCCCACCAGGCGCCATGCCCCAGTTCAGGAGCGTCGTACACCCAGGTCCGGTGGGCGGGTTCAGGCAGCGAAGGCGATGTAGGTACCGAGAGTGAGGCCGGAGAACGTGACGAGCTGGCGAGGCTCGGGGCAGGTAAAGACTGCATGCATGCCGATGCCGGCAGCGACCGCGTACGGCCTTGCCGCCGGGACGAGCAGCCCAGGCGGCAGCGCGATTCTCGAGCGTGGAGCCCTGGGCCTATGTCAGCGGTGCGACAGCCGAACTCCTTCTTCAACGCCCGTTCGAGCAGGTGTAGGGAGCAGGAGAGGCGGACCTGGCGGCGGATCGTCACCGTGGGACCATCCCCGCGGGCGCGTCCCTGTAGCGCCTGGGCGTCCAGTGTCATCAGCCAGGCTTCGCCACCCCACCGGACGCCCAGTGGTCACCCGAAAGTGAGTAACAGCGACGGCGCCCTGGTCACCACCCCGACGCCGTACGGGGCGGCGG
>NZ_JBSFZS010000375.1:0-2386 GCF_053600395.1 Streptomyces sp. NPDC005070
CCGCAACGTGAACCCGAACGCGAGGAGCTCCGGCGTGCCCGTGCTGAAGGTGTCTCTCTGGCTGCCGCCTGTACCAGCACGTTCCTTCTTGCTGAGGCCGGCGTCCTGGATGGTCTGAGCGCCACCACGAGTTGGTGGTTGGCCGGCACGTTCCGGCAGGCGTACCCCCAGGTGTTGCTGGAGGAGGGACGCATGCTGGTCGATGCCGTCGGAGTGACGACGGCCGGCGCCGCCATGGCACATCTCGACCTGGCTCTCGCTCTCGTACGGCAGTCGAGCCCGACTCTTGCCGACCTCACGGCCAGATACCTCGTGGTGGACCACCGTCCAACTCAGGCCGGCTACGCCATTCCAGGTCACCTTGCCCGGACCGATCCCACCGTGAGCGCCTTCGAAGGATGGGTGCGCGCACACATCGACCAGCCGCTGAGCATTGCGGACGCGGCACGAGCCATCGGGGCGAGCGAACGAACCCTGCAGCGTCTTGTGCACAAGGCCGTGGGCGTATCCCCGGTGCGCTTTGCCCAATCCATCCGCCTGGAACAGGCAAGTCACCTGCTGCGCACCACGGACCTTTCCACACAGACCATCGCCCGACGCGTCGGCTACGACAATGCCTCCACGCTGTCCACTCTGCTGCGCCAGCGCCTTGGCACCACACCGGGCCGCCTGCGCAACCGGACCAGTTCGAGCAGCGCCTGAGTCTGTTGCCGCACTGCCCCTGTCGGCCTTCGGATTCTGTGCCTGGGTGGGACTTCTGGAGGGCAGCCCGGAGCCGGCGGCGCTCAAGGATGCTGCTAGCGGGAGGGCGGTCTGTGACGAGGGGACGTGCCGGCCCCACACCAGTGGGCCAATGCCTGGCGGATCTCGTCGGCACGGCGTTGAGGATGCTGCTCGGAGGTGGCCCATGCGATGTAGGCGTCCGGCCTGACCAACACGGCCTTGGTTGTCGGGCCCTTCGGCGTTACGACCTCGGCCTCGTTGGACCAGGGTTCGGTCACAGAGGGGGAGAGCGCAGGGTTGACGGGGGCGACAAGCACGAACTTCCGAGTTCGCAAGGCCTCGTAGAGCCGTCGCCCATCGCTCAGAAGGAAGTCCGGCGCTCGCTTGCCGGTGAGTGGGTGAGCACCGGCAGGCGCCGGGTAGGCGATGTCGATTCCAGATATCGCTCGGGAGACGCGCCTGGCGAGAGGGGGGATACGCAGCACGGTGCGCGCAGAAAGGTCGCGGAGGCCGCAAAGGGCCCGCGGTGTAGTCAGCACCCCACGGAGCAGCGCGCCGCTCATCCGCAGCACCCGACGACCGACCGGATACCGTTCGGTCTGGTAGGTGTCCAGGAGACCGTCTGACGCCCGGTCGTGCAGAACGGCACTCAGCTTCCAGCCGAGGTTGGCGGAGTCCTGAATGCTGGTGTTCAGGCCCATGCCGCCGGCAGGGGAGTGCACGTGCGCGGCGTCGCCGACGAGGAAGACCCGGCCCGAGCGATAGCGCGGGGACTGGCGTTCATCGCTGTGGAACCGGGAGAGCCAGCGTGGGTCGTGCATGCCGAAGTCGCTGCCGAGCGCCCGCTGGGCGACCGCGCGGATCTCGTCGAGGTCCACCGGTGTCTTGTCGGACATCTGGTGGTGGCGATTCCAGGCCATCACGCGGAACCAGCCATCCCCGAACGGCACGACAAGGGCGAAGGCATCGCCCACGGCTCCGACGGTCGGTGGTTTCTGGGGCGGCGTGGCCAGCCGGACGTCGGCAAGCATCATCGACCGGATGGCGGAGCGGCCGGGGAACGGCAGGCCCAGGGATCGGCGAACTACGCTGTTCCGTCCGTCAGCCCCCACGACGTAAGCGGCGCGCAGAGTTTGCACGGTCCCGTCGGCGGCCTGTACGTCCACGTCGACGCCGGATGCGTCCTGCCGGAGGGCGGTTACCTCGCAAGCGGCCTTGATCTCCGCACCGTGGGCCAGAGCCCGCTTTCGCAGTAGCCGCTCCGTGTTGTATTGCGGAGTGACCAGCACGTGGGGGTACCGGGTCGGGAGCCGTGACAGATCGATCTTCAGAAACTGCAGGACAGGGTTGCGGATGCCGGTCATGAGGAGTTCGTCGGCGATGCCGCGCGCGTCCAGTTGTTCCATCGTCCGCGCATGGACGGCGAATGCCCGCGTGAGTTCGGACTCCCCGGCTCGTCGTTCGACGACGGCACACGCGATTCCTGACTCGGCCAGATCACCTGCGACCAGCAGCCCTGCCGGGCCTGCGCCTACGATCAGCACGTCATGTTCGGAGTCCACATCGTCTCCTCCGCGCCGGCCCGGCCGATGACGGTGCAGCAGAGCGAGTTCCTGCTGCGGCAGCGCGACGGGGTCCGCACCCCGGCACGGTCCGCCGCCGG
>NZ_JBSFZS010000376.1:0-2385 GCF_053600395.1 Streptomyces sp. NPDC005070
GACGACCATCAGAGCGAGATCCTCGCCGGCGTTCTCGGCCAGGCCCGCAACAAGCACATCAGGGCCGCGGTGAAGCAACTCCACAAAGACGGCAAGACCAGCTGTAACGGAGTCGGCGACGTACGCAAACTGCGCGTCACCCCGCCCCCACAACGGCGGCAACCATGACCGCAAACCGCCGCGACATCCAGCGGCTCACCGACCACTTGCGCTCCAGCCTCGGCGACGGACCGTTCCCCGCGCCCGGCGGCTGGACGCACATGGGCGCCGTCATCTGCGACGCCAGCTTCCAGGCGCGCCGCAACTACGAGACGACGATCCGCCCGCGGCTCCTGGCACTGCAAACGGCCTGGCCGGACGCCTGCACCGTGCAGGGCTTCCAGACACGCCTGGCCACCTGTGACCTCGCCACCGCCATGAACTTCCACGACTCCTACAGGGTCACCATCGCCCACCGCATCACCGACCTGCTGGCCGCCCACCACGTCGACACCCGCGACGACCTGAACGCCTGGCTCGACCAGGCAGCAAACCGCGCTGCCCTGCGGACCGTCCACGGCGTCGGCCCCAAGACGGTGGACTACATCGGCAACCTCGTCGGCCGCTCCCAGATTGCTGTCGACGTCCACCTACGTGCCTTCGCAGCCGACGCCGGCCTCCCCGCCCTGAACTACCCGCAACTGCGCGCCGTGTACGAGGCCGCTGCCGCCCAGCTCGGGTACGACCCAGCCGGCTTGGAGCACGCCGTCTGGCGCATCAAGGCTCAGACGCAGTAGGGGGCAGCCAGACTGGCGCACTCGCCGTCTTCGGAGTGCTCAGCGGTCGCGAGCCGCACGCCGCCATCGGATGACGCGTCTCTTGACCACAAGAGTCCAAGCCCTGTTCACGGCGCGATGGAACCCGGGCTGGGATCCGCCAACCGCAGTCGTGAGGGAATTTGCCAGGCTAGCGGCACACGCGTCGCCAGCACGAAGAGGACACCGGTCACCAGCCCTCCAACACGGGCAAGACCGGCGCGCAGCGCCGAGCAGAGATCAAGGACATTGCCGACCGCCTCGGCCTGCCCCCGCTCATCCGGCCTGGCACCCTCCAGATCCTGCTCGCCGTCGCGCCTTCGGCTGGCCTGACCGCCATCGAGATGGGCGCCGCCTGGCGGGCTGCCTCCGGATTCGCGCACGGCTGCTACTGGCTCAACCTGCGAGCCTCCCAGCCCCGCGCCGCCTGGCAGGCAGACGACGGCACCCACACCCTGGCCCTGGTTATCGACGAGGACCAGCACCGGCCCCTGGCCCAGTACTGCCACCGCATGCTGCGTCGACTGCAGGAGCACTACACCGCGCACGCCCAGGCCCACTGACACGGCGGGCAGTAGCGCCCTCTGCCCGCTCCTTGATCCTGGTGAACCGGTTCCGCGATGGAGACCGTCAGGAGAGCACCTGGGCGAGCACGCCGGTGAGGGCGATGGCCAGCGCGAGGACGGCGGCGAAGGTGGCTGCGGCGCGCATCAGCGCGGCGGGGTAGGTGGCGCCGTCCAGGCGCGCGAGCACGCTGGCTGCCGCGGCTGCGAGGAGGGCGAGTACGACGATCAGGCCGGTGCCGAGCAGGACGGTGGCGAGGCGGTTCACGGTGATCTCCCCGAAGAGGACGGATGCTGACCCGGCCCAATTTCACGGAACAGGTGTCCGTCCGGGTCCGGCCGGACAAAGATGGACTTGTTCGGACGTGCGGGACGCAGGGGGGCATGTGGAGGGGGACGTCGATGGGCATAGAGCAGCGGCACTGGCCGAGTTGCGGGCCCGCCTGAAGGACGCCGTGGCTC
The DNA here is from genome assembly GCF_053600395.1 of Streptomyces sp. NPDC005070. Taxonomy (NCBI): domain Bacteria; kingdom Bacillati; phylum Actinomycetota; class Actinomycetes; order Kitasatosporales; family Streptomycetaceae; genus Streptomyces; species Streptomyces sp. NPDC005070. Next base: position 1,820 of record NZ_JBSFZS010000376.1, read on the forward strand.
TTTCAGGATTGGGCATGGACCAACTCGTCGGCCGCATGACCACGAGCACGGGCGGGGCAGTACGCCGCAGCACCCTCTTCCAGGCACTTCAGTCCGGCGCTCCCGTCCCGACGGCGCGGACGGTCGCCGCGATCGCGGGCGGGCTGACGTTGTCGAAGGAGCAGACACGGGAACTGCTGGACTTACAGCGCACTGCGGACGGCAAGCCTGTTCCAACACCGGAAACGACCTCAGGGCAGGGCCGGGTGTTAGGCAGGCCGGTCGCCGAGTGGGATCCGCACGACCTGGAAGTCCACCCTGCCGGGACCGGCCTCGCCAGCCTGGAGCGGGTACTGCCCCGTTACGTGCCGCGCGCCCACGACCGACTCCTTGCCGACGCCGTGCGCGAGGCGACGGGAGGCCGGAGCCGGATGCTGGTCCTGGTCGGCTCGTCCTCGACCGGCAAGACGCGGGCATGCTGGGAAGCCGTACAGCCGCTCGCCCAGGACGGATGGAGGCGACGCCACCGTGCTCGGCGCGCGGACCGCGGGCTGGATCGACACGGCCACGGGTCCGGAGGCACGGCA
>NZ_JBSFZS010000377.1:0-2382 GCF_053600395.1 Streptomyces sp. NPDC005070
TCCCTCCGACCCCGCCTTACACCCCCTCCGCCACCGGCGCGGTCGGGTCCGGGGGGGGGGCCCCGGCCCCCTCGGGCGGGCCCCCGGCCCCTTCGCGTTCCGCGGGCTTCACACGTGGCGGACCGGACCGCTCAGAGCCAGGTGGTCCCGAGCCAGACGGCCGCCGCGGCGGCGGCCAGCAGAGCGATGTTGAGTCCGATCATCCGTGCCTCGCCGCGCGAGAGATGGACGGCCGTGCCGCCGACCTGGAGCAGGACGAGACCCGTCGCGGCGGCGACGGCGAGCCAGGGCGCGATCCCGGTGAGCGGCGGCAGGATCAGGCCTGCCGCGCCGAGGACCTCCAGCGTCCCGATGAGCCTCACCACCGGCATCGGTATGGTGTCGACCCATCCCATCATGGGCCGCAACTGCTCCTGGCTCCGCAGGATCTTGATGCCTCCGGCATAGAGGTAGAAGGCCGCCAGCAGCGCTGCGACGATCCAGTAGGCGATGTTCATGGCGGCCCCTCGCACAATGGTTACCAGGCGTAAGTTGCCCCATGATGAGTCACTGTCGGGGGGTCCGCAAAAGGCACATGGATGTGCGCTACCCACAGGGAGTTGTCGTGTCGCAGTACCAGCACACCTGCATGATCCGCGGGGACGGCGGCCGGACGATCCGCGCCGTCCTCGACCGGATCTGCGACAAGTGGACGCTGCTGATCGTGACGACCCTCCAGCAGGGCCGGCTGCGCTTCACGGACCTGCAGCGGCAGATTCCCGGCATCTCGCAGCGGATGCTGACGCTGACCCTGCGGAACCTGGAACGCGACGGCCTGGTGTCGAGGACGGCGTACGCGGAGGTCCCGCCCCGCGTCGAGTACGCGCTGACCCCCACCGGAGAGAGCCTCATTCCGCCGGCCCTCGCACTGGCCGGATGGGCGATCGAGCACATCGCGGAGATCGAGGCCAGCAGGGCCGCTTACGAGGACCGGGCGGGGTGATGCCGGTGGGGGCCGGGGGTGTCGCCGCCGGGCTCAGCGCTGGAAGGCGGCCCCCAGGTGTGCGCCGGGCTCGGGCGCGGCGAGCGTGTGCGGTCCGTAGCTCACCGATCCGGTCGCCGTGATGCCCCCGGCGGTGCCGGGGAAGACCCAGACACCTCCGGAGCCGCTGTTCTCCTTCGGCGCCGACACGACGACGTACCCGCCGACGACGGCGGTGCCGCCGCCGAACGCGTCGCCGTTCTCGGCCGTGCCGGGCACCCCGGCCGTGTTCTGGCTGAAGACCTGGACGGCGCTGCCGGACAGGCCCGTCCGGCTCCCCCTCAGGACGGCGAACGTGCCGGCGTCGGTCCGTCCGGCGTGGTCCTCGCCGGGCACCCCGGCGACGACGTCGGCGTATCCGTCACCGTCGACGTCCCCGACGGAGACGTCGGTGCCGAAGCGGTCGCCGCTCTCCCCCGTGCCGGGAACGCCCGGCGTGTTCTGACCGATCAGCGTGGCCCGCGCCGCGAATCCGCCCTCCGTGCCCCGTACGGCGCCCACGAGCCCGCCGCCGGTGGCCGTACTGCGGCCGAAGACGACGTCCAGGCGGCCGTCGTGGTCGATGTCGCCGAGGGCGACGCCGTCCGCGGACACGGTGTCGGCGGCGGCAATGAGCGGGCCTGCCACGAGACCGTCCTCGGTGCCCCGCAGCAGTCGCAGGTGGGGCGGCGCAACCGTCCCGCCGTCCGAGTCCCACGAACCGCCGCTGACGACGAGGTCGGTCCTGCCGTCGCCGTCCACGTCGCCCGCCGCCATCGCGTGGATGCGGAGGTCCGTGCCGACGAGCGGGCCGGTGCGGGCCGGGACACCGGCACGGCTGATGGGCCCGAACCGCGTCTCGTACGCCGTCGCGAGGTCCAGGTGCCCGTCCCCGTCGAAGTCGCCGGCCCGGGTCGGGGCCCTGCCCTCGCCGACGACGGCCGCCTGGATGAGCCCGCCCACGCTTCCCCACAGCACGGTCCGGCGTCCCACGTCACGTGCGCTGCCGACGTCCTCGCCGGGAGATCCGACGACGAGGTCGGTGTAACCGTCGCCGTCGAGGTCCGCCGCGGTCAGGTCACTGCCGAAGCGGTCGCCCGCCTCCGCCGTGCCGGGGATTCCGTAGCGGTTCTGGCTGATCACCTGGCGCTTGACGCCGTCGGGGCCCTGCCCCATGCCGTAGACGACGGTGAAGTATCCCGCCCCGGCCCGGCCGTTGACGGTGCCGCCCGGGGCGCCGATCGCCACGTCGGGGTATCCGTCACCGTCGAAGTCGGCCCCCACCGACCCCGGTACGGCGGCGGTGGGGGCACCCGAGGAGACGTTCGCCGGAGAGGCCAGGACAGGGGCAGGCTTCTACACCTCGATCGCGGGCCTCGGCC
>NZ_JBSFZS010000378.1:0-2343 GCF_053600395.1 Streptomyces sp. NPDC005070
GTCGTAGGAGTCGAAGGGGTAGGGCTCGTCGAACTTCTCGTGGTAGCGGTCGAAGCAGGCGCGGGTGACGTCGAGGATCTCGTCGGCGTCGGCGTGCGCGCATCTGGTCGACTGATCCCCAGGAGCCGGCGAACAACTCGTAGGTGCGCCGGCCGAAGAGGAACGCCTCGGCGCGCTGGTAGGTCTGTGCGATGAACGCCCTGGTCTCGTCGTCACCCTTCCCCCGTGCCCATCCGCCGCGCTCGAATCCGTTCCTGCGGTCTTCCGTCGCACCGCCGTTTCCCTGCATCACTCCATCGATGGTGACCTGAGTCATGGTCGTCAGTTTCATGATCGCGGCTCCTTCGCCCCAGCGCCGCCTCCCTGTGGACGGTCGCACCCCTGCTACGAACGACACCGCCCCGATCCGACACCGCCTCCCGGACTTCTTTGAAAAAGGTTTCCGGGCCGCCGGCCGTCAGCGATCCGGCAGCTCCGCTCCGCACTGCCTTGTGCACGCCCAGTGGGGGGCGAGAAGCACGCCCAGCGCGGACGAGCCCTTGGACCGGATCGAGCACGAAGATCCACAAGGCCGACGGTGCTCACGCCCTGGGGCATGGACCCAGGGCGGCGCCCGAGCCGTGCTCCGTACTGTGAAGCGGTCACCCAAGCCACTCGGACAACGAGGTGCGCCCATGGATGGAGGGGTCGCTGCGCGCCCAGCTACAGGTCCAGGACGACTTCGTCGGCCGGGCTGCTGCAGCACAGGAGGACGGTGCCGGGCTCGGGTAGTTCGAGGGGTGGGGTGGTGTAGGTGGTGTCGCCTGCCATCAGGGGGGTGACGCAGGTGTGGCAGACGCCCGTGCGGCAGGACCAGCGGGTGGGGATGTCGCAGGCTTCGGCGAGCTCGAGGAGCGACGCGTGGGCGGGCGACCACGGGGTGGTGATGCCGCTGCGGGCGAAGGTGACGGAAGGGCCGGCGCCCAGTGGGCCGGGGGGTTGGTGGGGGCGCACGGTCGTACTGGGGGCGACGCCGGGATTGATGGCGGGGAGGGCGCTGAACTGCTCCGTGTGGATTCTCTCGGCCTGCAGGCCCCGCTCGCGCAGGAAACCGCCCATGGCGTCCATGAAGGCGGTCGGCCCGCAGACGTAGGCGTCGGCGTCGGCGGGAACACCCATGGCCGCGAGTGACTGGGCGGTCGGCCGTCCCTGGATGATGCGGGGCTCGTCGGACTGTGAGGTGGCCGCGGCGGTGTAGAAGACGTGCTCGTGAGCGTGCGGGAGATGGGTCAGCAGCGCGTGTGCCTCGTCGGCGAAGACGTGGGTGGCACGGTCGTGCGCGGTGTGGATCCACCAGAGGGGGCGCGGGTCTCGTGCCGCCGCGAGCTGGTGGAGCATGGCGAGTACCGGGGTGGCACCGATCCCTGCAGAGAGAAGCACGATCGGACGGGCGCCGGCTTCGAGTACGAACGTACCGCGGGGTGCGGCGATGTCCACGAGGTCCCCGGGGTGGAGTGCGCTGTGAATGTAGCCGCTGACCCTGCCATGGGGTTCGTGTTTCACGCTGATGCGGTAGGTGTCGGCTGTGGACGCGCTGGACAGGGAGTAGCTGCGCGCGGTGGGGGCGGCGTCGCCGATGGCGAGCCGGATGGAGAGGTACTGGCCCGGGCTGGCCTCGGGCAAGGGTGTGCCGTCGGTGGTGTTGAGGTAGATCGAGGAGACGGTGGGGGTCTCGGGGACGATGCGGGCGACGCGCATGGTCTTGAAGCCGGGCCAGGCGGGCTCCGCTCCGGGCTGCTGGGCGGCGGAGCGTTCGCCTGACCCCGGTTGTGGCTTCTGAGCCTCGGCGAGTTCTCGGAAGGACTGCTGCCATCCGGGACTCAGCGCGGGGATGTTCAGCGCTTTGCGCAGCTTCGCAGGGTCACGGTCGGGGAGGTACAGGAGTGCGTCGGTGTCGGCGACGCTCAGTTCTTCGGGGCCCTTGTGCGTCAGCGTGATCTCGTCGCCGGCCCGCACATGTCCCTCGGTGATCACCCGCAGGTAGAAGCCCGGCCTGTGGTGGGCCACCAGCAGGGAGGCCATGGTGGGTTCGCCCAGACGCATGCCGACGCGATAGCAGGTGACGCGTGGCTGGGTGACCTCGAACTCGGCCTCGCCGATGCGGTACCGGTCTCCGATGCACACCTCGTCGTCGGGCAGTCCGTCGACGGTGAAGTTCTCCCCGAACATTCCGAACGTCAGGTCGTCGCGACCGAACCGCTCCCGCCAATACTGATAGGACTGCACCCGCGTAGTCGACGGGGCCCTCGAAGCCGACCAGGCCGTACAGGACGTGACTGATCCGGTCGGCCAGGCTCGGGTCGC
>NZ_JBSFZS010000379.1:0-2315 GCF_053600395.1 Streptomyces sp. NPDC005070
CCGGAGAGCTTCGAGCTGTGCACCCGCATGGTGCGGCCCGGCGGCCATGTGGCCAACATCGGCGTCCACGGCAAGCCCGCGACGCTCCACCTGGACGCGCCGACCACAGCGGCGCAACCAGGTGCTCTCCCGGGAGCAGATCATCGACACTGCGGTCGAGATGCTCGATGCGGGCGGCGAGAGCGCGCTGACCATCCGGGGGCTGACCGAACGGCTGTCCACCGGTTCCGGGGCGATCTATTACCACGTGGGCACCCGTGACGACCTGCTCGACATGGCGACGGAAACCGTGATCGGCGCGGCGCTGGTGACCCGGCCCGCCGGGGCTGCGGCCACGCCCGGGGACGAGATCCGTGTCGTCGCGCTGGCGTTGTTCGACGCGATCGCCGCACACCGGTGGCTCGCCACGCGGCTGACCCTCCAGATCATCCGGAATCCGGTCGGCCCGGTGACGGTGGGGATCTTCGAGCGGATCGGCGGGCAGATGGATGCCCTGGGCGTGCCGCGAGTCTCCTGGTTCGACGCGGCCTCGACGCTCGTGCACTACATCCTCGGAGCCGTCAGCCAGAACGCCCGCATCGAGGGGGACACCTCGGGGATCGACCCCGACGGGGATCGCGACGAGTTCTTCGATGCGGCGTCGACGGCATGGCAGGAGCTCGCCCCGGAGGCTTACCCGTTCATGCACGCCATCGTCGGCCAGATGAGGGAGCACGACGACCGCGAGCAATTCCTCACCGGCATCGCCGTCGTCCTCGAGGGCCTCACCCATCTGCGCTGACCCGGCCGATCCGGCCGGGTGACCCCATTGTTCATCTCTCGGAAGGACACCTCTCATGCATGACGTCGTGATCGCGGGCGGTGGCCCGGTCGGTCTGTTCCTGGCCGGCGAGCTGGCCCTGTCCGGCTGCTCGGTTCTGGTTCTTGAGCGGGACCCGGAACTCACCTCGCCCCTGAAGGCGTTCCCACTCGGGCTGCGGGGTCTGAACGCCGGGTCGGCCGAGACGTTCTACCGCCGCGGCCTCCTGGAAGCGATGGCGCAGGCTTCGGGAGTCAGCCCGCAGAACGTGGGCGCGGATCCGGAAGCGGTCGAGGCACCCGCCCCTCGTGAGCTGAGTCATTTCGCGGGCATGGCGCTTGCCGCGGCCGGCATCGACGCAGCCGCCCTCCCGCCCCGGCTGCCCAGCCCGGCGATGGAGGGGTTCATGACGAGCCTGGAAGCCGCAGGATCGGTGCTGTGCGAGCGGGCCACCGCGCTCGGAGTCGAGATCATCCGGAATGCTCCCGTCACAGCCGTGGCGCAGGACACCGAATCCGTCCTCGTCGCGGCAGGCGGCCAGGAGTACCAGGGGCGCTGGCTGGTGGGCTGCGACGGCGGGCGTAGCGCCGTACGTCAGCTCGCCGGTTTCGAATTCGTGGGCACCGAGCCGTTGTTCACCGGCTACGTCGCCAAGGTCACCTTCGCCGACTCCGAGCAGCTGCCGCTCGGGTTCAACCTGACGCCGAACGGCATGTATCTGCGGACGCCCTTCGAAGGGCACCTGGGCATGATGGACTTCGACGGCGGCACTTTCGACCGCTCCCAGCCACTGACCTGCGAACACCTCCAGACGGTCCTGCGCCGCATCAGCGGCACCGACGTGACGCTGAGCGAGGTCCATCTCGCCTCCAGCTTCACCGACCGCGCGATGCAGACGACGACGTACCGCGAGGGCCGGGTGCTGCTCGCCGGCGACGCAGCACACATCCACTCGCCCCTGGGCGGCCAGGGACTCAACCTCGGCATCGGCGATGCCGTCAACCTCGGCTGGAAGCTCGCCGCCAGCGTGCGCGGCTGGGCACCTGAGGGCCTGCTCGACACCTACACCACCGAGCGGCACCCCGTCGGCGCCGCCGTGCTCGACTGGTCCCGCGCCCAGGTCGCGACCATGAAGCCGGGCCCCAACGCCCCCGCGCTGCGCCAACTCGTCCACGACCTGATGCGCACCACCGACGGAACAACCCACGTATACCGAAAGACGTCGGGGCTGTTCAACCGCTACGACCTGGGCAGCGAACAGCCCTTCATCGGCTGCAGCGCCCCGGACTTCCGCTTCGAGGACGGCACCCGCCTCGGCGAACTGCTGCGCCAGGGGCAGGGAGTTGTGCTCGACTTCAGCACCGACCAGGCGCTGCAGGCCGCGGCCAAGGAGTGGGCAGGCCGGATCTGCTACGCGGCCGGCCCGGCGCGCAACGACCTCGGGCTGGGTGCCGCGCTGATTCGGCCCGACGGCGTCGTGGCCTGGGCAGTAAGGGCGTCGAGGACACACTCGTGA
>NZ_JBSFZS010000380.1:0-2312 GCF_053600395.1 Streptomyces sp. NPDC005070
GTCGCCGGGGCGCAGTTCGCGGCGGGCGACGGCGGCGACGGCGGCCAGGTCGTCGGCCGTATCGCAGAGACGGACGGCCGGATCGCAGAACTGCGCGCATTCTCCGCGCACCTCACCGGTGTCCACGCCGATCTCTCGGGCCCGGCGCCCTCGGGGGCGTGCGGCCCGGACTGCGGCTGCACCACGACCGGGCCGGCCGCGGCCGCCGGGCCCGTGCCGATCACACTGTCACCGACCCGCCTCTCCGCGGAGTCCGAGCCGTGGCGGGACGCCCCGGTCGCCTGCACCCTGGGCGCCACCCGGCTGGGCGAGCGCACCGAACAGTGGCGCCGGCTGGTCGGCGAGGCGAAGGGGCGCGAGGAGATCCCCGACGGCGTCCGTCTGATCTTCCCCGCCGGGGCCGAGCCGGCCGGCGAGGTGGCCGCGCTCGCCGCGGCGGAGCAGGGCTGCTGCGCGTTCTTCGACTTCACCCTGCACCTGACCCCGACCGCCCTCCATCTGGAGGTGCGGGCGCCCGAGTCCGCCGCCGGGATGCTGGCCGACCTCTTCGGAGCAACCACATGACCGCCTCCTCTCCCCGCCGGTTCCGGCCCTGGGGCACGCTCGGCGCCGGCGCGGCCGCCGCCTGCGCGGTGTGCTGCGCGGGCCCGCTCCTGGCCGTCCTCGGCGGCATGGGTCTCACCTCCGCGGTCGGCGCCCTGTGGATGCCCGCCCTGGCGATCCTGACCGTGGCCGCCGGGCTCGGCGTCCTCGTCGTACGGCACCGTCGCCGCGGAGCCTCCTGCCGCGCGGAAGCCGCACCGGCCGACCTCGGCATGCCCACCCTTGGCCCGCCTCCGGAGACGAGCGGCAGCCAGGCCACCCATGGTGAGGCAGACTGCGCGCCATGACAACGGCTGATCACGACGTCCTGACCTCCTGGAGCCGCGTCGACACCTGGCTCACGGCACACACCCGACGAGGCCCGGCGAGACCAGCGCCGGATCCCGCCCGTCTGGACGCGTTCGAGGCAGACCTCGGCCTGCCCCTGCCCGCCGACCTGCGGGCCTGGTGGCTGCTGCCCGACATCGCCGCGGGCTACTGGATTCCGGACACCTTCGCCCCGGTCTCATTGGACGAGGCTCTGGAGACCCACGAGATCTGGCTGTTGGTCGCAGAGCAGGAAGGCGACTCGTTCGACGAGAACGGCCGGCCCGAGAGCCGCTACCAGCGGGAGTTCATGCCGATCGCGTTGAGCCCCGGCGGCGACGGACTGATCGTCGACCTGCGCCCCGGTGAAGCCCACGGCGCGGTACTCCTCTGGGACCACGAGACCTGGATGCTGGACGTTCCTCGGTGGGCCTCGGTGACTTCGATGCTCCAGGACATCACCCACGCACTGGAGGCCGGGACACCGGTGTTGCTGGGCCACGCGGCCCTCGGCGGCTCCCAAGAACCCGGCACCGCAACAATCGACGACGCACTCGATCTCATGTGGCAACCCGCCGCGCCGGGTCGCTGATCAGAACGATCCGTCTTGACGCTTGACCACGGGCAATGTCTGCGGCGCAGTCAGTGCTCAAATCCCAGTGGGACGGATCGAGTTCGGCGCCCGGCGCGGGATGCGCGATCGGTCGGCGTCCCCGGCCGGACTCTGTACGACAGCGCAGCCGACGCGCAACACCGGCAAGCCCGCCCCGGCCTCCGGCCGCCTGGCCGGCGGTCTACGACTGCCGGCAGCCGTAGACCGCGCCTATCAGTTCCTTCACGGCGGCTCGAGAGCGTTCGGCGTCCAAGCCGTCGTCGAGAGCCTCCAGTTCGGCGGCAGATCTCCGACATGTCCTGGGACTGGGTGGCAACCTCCTGGTAAGCGGGCGCGCCGCCCACGATCCGCCTCAGCCCGCCGATGGCTGCGCCTCCCAAGGCCGCGGTCCTGCACCCTCCTGCCAGCGCTGCAGTTGCGGACCGTCGACGCACACGATGCCGCACTGCTCCGCGTAGTCGAGCGCGGGGGCGGTGAAGTCGCTGGTGGTGACCACGACAGCGACATCGGCGCCGTGAACGGTGAAGCAGGTGCCACCGAAGCGCTGCAGGTCCTGTGAGCCGACCCGGTTGCCGTCGCCGTACCGCTTGCACTGGATGACGACCGAGCGCCCGTCCGGCGTCATCGCCACGACGTCGGCGCCCAGGTCGCCGGCCCCACCCACGACGTCCACGTCGAGACAGCCGTCGCGCCGGCGGCGAAGTCCTGGGCCTGGTGGGCGAGTCGGGCTGCGGGAAATCGCTGACGGCCCTGACGGTGATGGGCCTGGAGCCCAAGGGCGCCCGGGTGC
>NZ_JBSFZS010000381.1:0-2293 GCF_053600395.1 Streptomyces sp. NPDC005070
GCAGGAGCAGCCGGCGCCGCGCGATCACGTGGGTCATCCCGGCCTCCGTCAGCGCGTCCGGCGGACGTAGTCCGCGCTGCCGGGCGTCGAGACCATCACGTCCCGGCGCACGATGCTCAGCCGGCCGCCGAAGGCCGTACGGGCCTTGCGCAGACCGCTGTCGGTGTACTCGATCACCACCACCCGGTCGTGGAAGGCCTTCGCGTACGCGCCGCACTCGTCGTACGCGCCGCACTCCTCCGCCACCGCGAAGTCGAGCCCGGTCCGCGACCGGAGTCCCGCCAGTTCGACGGTGTTCTTCTGCCCGATCGCCAGATGCCGGGCGTGTGCGTGCCGGGCGAGCAGGGTGATGAAGGCGGTGGCGTCGTCCGAGGTCAGCAGTTTTCGCGAGCGCGTGTAGCTGTCGTAGTTGTCGGGCTCGACCGCGTCGAATTCCTTGTCGGCGCAGTCGTCGATCCACCGGCCGACGCGCTCGGCCACCCTCCGCCGCTTGCCGGGCGTCCGGATGTCCAGCAGCGCCTCGTTCCAGTCCTTGTCGACGACGACCTTGCCGTCCGCGTCGCGCAGCAGCAGGTCGGCGGGCCACTGTCCGCGTTCCTCGGGCTGGGCCTGGAAGGCGTTGACGTAGCAGATGTTGTACAGGCCGCGGGCCGGTGAGGACGAGCGGTCGCGGCTGACGACGCGGACGTCGGAGGCCGGGGGGTAGGCGCCGCCGATCTGGTAGTCGAACCCCGCGTGGAGCGGGGGGAGTTGCACCGATGCCGCCGTCCGCCCGGGGCGGGGAACCGGTTGCGGGGAGGCACTCGTGTCGTTGCCCGCGCCGCAGCCCGCGAGCGCGAGGAGGCCGGCCAGGGTCGTGGCCGTGCCCAGAACTCCGGTGCGGAGAACACGTTTGACGGGGGGCATGTCCGCTCCATCAATCGCGAGTACGTCCCCGCCTCGGACGCTTCGAGCGATCCTGGCGACTTTGGCCGGACTTGAACCTGGTCCGTTACCGGCTGGGCGCACCTCTGCGTGCCGGGTCGCACCACGGCACGCTGAGGATCAAAGCGCGCATGCCCGACTTCGTCAAGTGACCGCCTCGGCCGAGGGCGCCGCCGGTAGGCTGCTCCGCCCGGCCGGTGACCTCAGGGGCGCGGGTGGTGCGGATGGTCCGGGTGGTGCGGCGGGTGCGGGGGCGGGGGCGGCAGCGTCGTGACGTCCGGTGCCGGTTCGGGCCACACGAGCAGCACCGGGCAGGGGGCGTGGTCGACGACGAAGCGTCCGGCCGGTCCCAGGCTGTGCGGGCCGAGCCGGCTGCGGTCGCCGTCGCGGGCCAGGACGAGCAGACCGGCGCCCTCCGCCGCCGCGACGACCTCCCGCTCCACCCGGCCGGTGCGCTCCACGCGGGTCGCTGGGCCCCCGAGCCGCTGGGCCGCCGCGTCGAGGAGCTCGGCCGCGGAGGCCGTGCCCAGGGTTTCCAGGAGGTCGCCTGGATCGGGCTCGGAGCGGCCGCGTCCGAGGAGCCCGGCGAAGGCGCCGTGCGCGAGACCGGGCACGGCCAGGTCCGTGACATGCAGCAGCACCACCTCGCTCGCCCCGGGAGCGTGCGTCCCCACGGCGTCCACGCACGCGGGCCAGGTTCCCTCGACCAGCCAGACGACCACCCGCATGTCCATCAGCCTCCGATGACGTGGAGCGAGACCCACAGCGCCAGGACGGCGGGTACCAGCGCCGCGGGCACGGCGATCAGGCCCAGCCGGGTGAACTCCTTCAGGTCGACGCCGTGTTCGTGCTGATGCACGATACGTCGCCACAGCAGCGTCGCGAGGGAACCCGCGTACGTCAGATTGGGCCCGATGTTGACGCCGAGCAGGACGGCCAGCACCGCGCCCGCGCCCGAGTCGGCGGCCAGCGGCAGCAGGACGAGGACCGCGGGCAGGTTGTTGATCAGGTTGGCCAGGACGGCGGCGATCGCGGCGATGCCGAGCAGTGCCGGCAGCGAGCCGCCCGTCGGAAGGAGGTCGTCCAGGGCGTCGGCCAGCCCGTTGTCCACGACCGCGCGGACGACGATGCCGAGCGCGAGGACGAAGGCGAGGAAGGACGGAGCGGCCGCGCGCACCACGGTGAGCGGGGTGGTGCGGCGGCGGACGAGAGCCCGGCCGGCCAGGACGAGCGCCCCCGCGGCGGCGGACCAGGCCGGGTCGATGCCGACGGCCGAGGCGAGGACGAAACCGGTCAGGGTGCAGCCCACGGTGATCAGGGCGAACAGCGGCAGCTCCGGCGGTTCCTCCGCCCGTGACCTCGCGGCGGG
>NZ_JBSFZS010000382.1:0-2278 GCF_053600395.1 Streptomyces sp. NPDC005070
CGGCAGACGCCCGCGGCCACTCGGCGTCTTCAAGCCTTGACGGAACCGGACGGGCTCCCCCCCGTCGGTGACGCCCCGCGTCCAGGTCACGGCCCCGGAGCACCCCACCAACGTGGGTCCGGCGCACACGAGTTGAAGAATCTCGCGTCACGGGACTTGCCACCCCGATGGTTCATTACTTAAATCAAAGCGTGAACTAAGCGCGCTGGAAGGCCGGTTCACGGTTCTCCTCTCGTAAGCGGCTGTTTCCCCAGTCGCTCAACAAGTGTGTCCGCTCCGCTCGTCACCCCACCCGCATGGAGTCACGGCATGAAACTCAGAACCCTGGGTGTCGCGCTGGCCGCAATGGCCGCGCTCGTCACCCTGCCCTTGCAGAGACCGGCCGCAGCGGCCGAACTCCCCCTGTCCCAGGGCAAGACGACCACGTCCTCGTCGGACGAGAACGGGGGCACTCCCGCCGCCTACGCCGTCGACGGCGACACCGCCACCCGGTGGTCCTCGGCCGCCACGGACGCCCAGTGGCTCCAGGTCGACCTCGGCGCCTCAGCCACGATCACCAAGGTCGTCCTCAACTGGGAGACCGCGTACGGCAGTGACTACCGCATCCAGACGTCACCGGACGGCAGCACCTGGACCGACATCAAGACGGTGACCGGCGGCGACGGCGGCACCGACACCCTCGACGTCTCGGGCCAGGGCCGCTACGTACGGATGTACGGCGTCCACCGCGCGACCCAATACGGCTACTCCCTGTGGGAGTTCCAGGTCTTCGGCACCGGCGGCACCACCACCCCGGCGACCTGCGACACGGCCAACGCGGCGCAGGGGAAGGCGGCCACCGCGTCCTCCACCGAGAACGCCGCGAGCCCCGCCTCCGCCGCCTTCGACGGCAACACCGGCACCCGCTGGTCCAGCGCCTTCTCCGACCCGCAGTGGGTCCAGGTCGACCTGGGCGCCTCCACCGACCTGTGCCGGGTCGACCTCAACTGGGAGGCCGCGTACGGCAAGGCCTTCCAGATCCAGTCCTCCACGGACGGCCAGAACTGGACCGTCCTGAAGTCCGTCACGGACGGCACGGGAGGCACCGCCTCCTACGACGTCTCGGGCAAGGGCCGCTACGTGCGGATCTACGGGACGACCCGGGGCACCGCGTACGGCTACTCGCTGTGGGAGGTCGCCGTCCACACCGGCACCGGAACCAGCACCCCGCCCGTGGAGGGCGGCGGGGACCTCGGGCCCAACGTCATCGTCGTGGACCCCTCGACACCCGATCTGCAGGGCAAGTTCGACCAGGTCTTCGCCCAGCAGGAGTCCAACCAGTTCGGTTCCGCCCGCTACCAGTTCCTGATGAAGCCCGGCACCTACAACAACATCAACGCCCAGGTCGGCTTCTACACCTCGATCTCGGGCCTCGGCCAGAACCCCGACGACGTCCACATCAACGGCGACATCACCGTGGACGCGGGTTGGTTCAACGGCAACGCCACCCAGAACTTCTGGCGTTCGGCGGAGAACCTGTCGATCACCCCCTCCAACGGCACCGACCGCTGGGCCGTGGCCCAGGCCGCGCCCTTCCGCCGTATCCACGTGCAGGGCGGTCTCAACCTGGCCCCGAACGGCTACGGCTGGGCCTCCGGCGGCTACATCGCCGACTCGAAGATCGACGGCACGGTCGGCCCGTACTCCCAGCAGCAGTGGTACACCCGTGACAGCTCCGTCGGAGGCTGGACCAACGGCGTCTGGAACATGACCTTCACGGGCGTCCAGGGAGCACCGGCGACGAACTTCGACTCCGGCCCGTACACCACCCTGGACACCACCCCGGTCTCCCGCGAGAAGCCCTACCTCTATCTGGACGGCAGCACCTACAAGGTGTTCGTGCCCTCCAAGCGCACCAACGCACGCGGTGTCTCGTGGCCGAACACGGCCGGTACGTCGATCCCGCTCGACCAGTTCTACGTCGTCAAGGCCGGCGCGACCGCCGAGACCATCAACGCGGCTCTCGCCCAGGGCCTCAACCTGCTGTTCACGCCGGGTGTCTACCACCTGGACCGGACGATCGACGTGACCCGGGCCAACACCGTCGTCCTGGGCCTCGGCCTCGCGACGATCGTGCCGGACAACGGGATCGACGCCATGCACGTCGCCGACGTCGACGGGGTCAGGCTGGCCGGATTCCTGATCGACGCGGGCCCTGACGACCTGCGGGGCGCCACGCGGGGAATTGCGTTGCGGAGCAGGTGCCCGCAGGGCTACCTTCTGCGGGCTTCGCCTGCTC
>NZ_JBSFZS010000383.1:0-2268 GCF_053600395.1 Streptomyces sp. NPDC005070
TGCCCGATCCGCAGGACTGGAACACGCTCGGTCACCGAGCACCTGCCTGGGACGCCGTGCGCGAGAGCGTGAGCCACCGACAGGATCACCCGGGTGAAGACCCTCCCGAAGAACCCCGCCACGAGCAGCGACCGCACGACCTGGGTCAACGACTCGCGCCACCACGGCATTTCGATGAACCCGTCGGGCACCGCGCTGTGCGTCGCGGGGACGATGGACGACTACGCGACGGTCGTCGACCGCGCGACCCTTCAGGAGGGGCCGCTGATCCCCGCCTCCAAGCCGTACTGGGCGACGGTGAGCGGCGACGGCAAGGACTGTGTCGTCTCCGAGAGCGGCGCCGACCAGGTCACCGCCATCGACTTCGCCACCGGGCTGAAGACGGTGTCGGTACCGGTCGGCGACCACCCCCAGCGGGTCCGGCTCGGCCATGTGGAGGCCAACTGGAATGATCCGTCCGGTAGTTGACCGACGCTCAGCCGAACCGCGCGGCGGCCCAGGCGGCCAGTTCGGTCCGGGCACCGTTCAGCAGGGCGGCGGACGGAGCGCCGGCCCCGTTCGTGACCAGCGCGTAGTGCACGGTTCCCGAGCCGGACGCGGTGAGCAGGAGGCGCCGGCTTCCGGTCCCGCCCGGCTCGGGAGCCACGGCCACGGGCGTCGTCGTGGTGTAGGCGGGCGGGGAGACCAGCGCGCCGAGATCGGACACCACGGTCGTGGCCGAGGTGGGGAACGAGGCCGGCAGATGGAGTTCGGTGGGCGCGGACCCGCCGGCGGAGCGCCAGACGAGGAGGCCGTACTGACCCGTTCCCACCAGTTGGGAGACCTGGGGCAGGGTCGAGGGCACCGGGTTCCAGGTCAGCGTGGTGGAGCCGTCGCGGGAGCGGTCCTCGTAGGTGAAGGCGAGGGTGGAGCCGGCGGTGGCGCCGGGGTACAGCCGGTCGAGGAGCCGGGCGTCCTGGCGCAGTACGGCCGTGCCCGAGTCGTCGAGGCGCACGGCGGAGAGGTCCTCGTCGTTCCAGGCGTCGCCCGAGGTCAGAACCTTGCCAGGGTTGTCGTTCATCAGCTCGTGGTGACGGCCGCTGTAGATGTCCCACTGCCACTGGGTACCGGACAGGACCGGCCCCGAGGACGCCGCCCCGGTCCACCAGCCGGAGCCGGGCAGGCGGGAGTCGAGGGCCTGGTACATCGCCTTGTCGACGGTCGGGGCCTTGTCCGAGACCGTGCCGGAGAGCGGATGGCCGAACTCACTGACGACGGCCGTGGTCCCGGCGGCCGAGGCCCGGTCCCGGACTGTCGCGAAGTCGCTCGCGTACTGGCCGTCCGACGCCTTGCCCCACATGAGGATGCCCGAGATGGCCTTCTGGTCGTAGAAGTGGGTGTTGAACACATAGCGCGGACCGAGGGTGCCCGCGTCGAGCAGCCCGCCCTCCTGCTTCTGGGAGGAGATGTTGGCGTTCCAGAAGAGGTTCGGTTCCACGAAGGCGGGCTTGTCCTGCCAGCCGGCCGCGTCCATGCGGGCCCGGAACCTGCCGTAGAACGGCCAGAGCAGGTCGCGTTCCCAGGTGCGGCTCGTCTGGCCCGAGTCGTAACTGCCCGCGTAGGGCTCGTTGTACGGGTCGAAACCGGCGACGCCCCCGAACTCGGCCGTGGTCAGGTGCTGCCGGACGTACGTCATCGTGGCCTGGGCCGTGGCGAGGAAGGCGTCCTGGACCCCGTAGGCGTTGTGCCAGAAGTCGTACTGCGCGGCCTTGACGGCGTTGTTCTGGGTGATGTTCTGGCCCCAGAACAGGCAGATGCCACAGGACTCCCGCGGGTAACCGCCCGCGGTCACCGCCCATTTAGGGGCGCCGTCGCCCGAGTACCAGCTTCCCGGGTTGAAGAGGTACCGGGAGTAGAGGTCCTGGTGGAAGTCGGGGAAGACACGGATGCCCGCGTCGAGGAAGGCGCGCATCTGGTCGGTGGCCGCGGCGAGATAGGCGCTGTCGACCTGGCCGAGGACCGGTTCGGCGTGCGCCCAGGAGAACAGGAAGCGCACGGAGTTGCCGCCGCCCAGGGCACGCAGCGCCGTCGCGGACTTCGTCGCGTCGGCGACCGACGCGAAGGGCAGTCCGCTGTTCTCCTCCAGCTTGGTCTCGCCGGAGACGTTGTAGCCGCGCAGCACGACCTCGCGGCCGAGGCCGTCGGTGAAGCGGCCGTTCGCGACCGTGAGGGCGGCGGCGGCCGGCTGGTCGAACCAGAGGGAGTCGGGGAGTCCGTCCGCGGCGGCGG
>NZ_JBSFZS010000384.1:0-2262 GCF_053600395.1 Streptomyces sp. NPDC005070
CTCCAGCCGGCGACTCGGACCCGCCGAGGGTGTTGACCAGGATGTCCACGCCTCCCACGCGGGCGTCCGCCTCGGCGGCTACGTGGGCTGCGCCCTGGGCGGTGGACAGGTCGGCGGTGATGAACGCCTTCTCCTCGACGTCGTCGGGGCGGCTGCGGGCCGTGACCAGCACGGTCGCGCCAGCCTGGGCAAGACGTCGGGCGATGGCGGCTCCGGTGCCCTTGGTGCCGCCGGTGACCAGAGCGCGTCGGCCTTCGAGGGATTCGCTGATGAATGTGGTCACGGTGTGCTCCGTTCCCGGGTGCGGGCGCAGAAGGCACCGCTCCCGTCATTACTGCTAAAATAGAAGCTACTAACTTCGACTTTAGCAGTAACCGAGGGGATGGCCGCCATGGCAAGCCGGATCAGGCTGGAGGACCGGGAGTGCCCACTGTCCACGACGGTGGAACACGTAGGCGAGTGGTGGACGCTGTTGATCCTCCACGACGCTTTCGACGGCTACACGCGCTTCGACCAGTTCCAGGAGAGTCTGGGCATCTCCTCCAGCATGCTCACCACCCGGCTGAAAACCCTCGTCGCCGACGGACTACTGGAGCGCCGGCCCTACCAGACCAACCCGGTACGCCACGAGTACGTCCTCACCGAACTCGGGCGCTCCCTGCGACCGGTGGTCGTCGCCCTGGCCGCGTGGGGTAACTCCCGCCTCACACCGGCCGAACGCAGCATGATCCTCATCGACGCGCACAGCGGCGAGGAAGTCGAGCCCGTCGTCGTTGACGCCAAGACGGGCCGCCGGCTCGACGACAGCGACACCTACGTCTTCACCGCAGGTCCTGCAGCCAGCGACGCCATGCGCCACCGATATGCGACACGACCGACCACCCCCGCGGAGGCGTAGGGCTGCCCCAATCCAGCACCGAACAGCCGTGAGCGGGGCCGGGACGCACCCTCGTACCTGATCGACCAGGCAACACCGGATCGCCGTCAGCATCACGCATGCCAATCATCCCGAGCCGTTGATAACCAGATCAAGTGAGGCGAGGGGCAACGTTGGTCGTTTTTCCAAGAATCGCCATCATGGGCTGCGCCTCCGGATCCCATCTGAGCCGGAGGAAGTAATCAGTGCGGCCCAACCTGGTGAACCTTCCCGGTCACAGCACAGCTACTGAACTTGAATGCGTGATGTCGGTTGCAAGTTCCGCGAGTCCGTGAGCGTTTCCACGTGATCATGAGCAGTGGTTACGGTCAGTAGTTGTCAGATATCTGTTGCCATCACTGCCGGACCGCGTGCCGCCTATGGTTGGCGCGCCCGGCCTCGCATGCGCGGGTGCCGACGCGGTCAGTCGGTGGTGTAGCTGGACAGAGCCGCGGCCGGGTAGCGGCTGCCTGCCGAGCCGTGGGGGAGGATCTCGGCGATGCGGGCCAGGTCGGCGACGGTGAGGCGGACGTCGGTGGCGCCGGCGTTCTCCTCGAGGCGCTTGGCGCTCCGGGTGCCGGGAATGGGTGCGATGTCCTCGCCCTGGGCGAGGAGCCAGGCCAGCGCGAGCTGGGCGGTAGTGATGCCCCTGGCGTCGGCCACGTCCTTGAGCTGCTCGGTGGCGCGCAAGTTGTAGGTGTAGTTCTCGCCCTGCCAGCGCTCGTCGTGGCGGCGCATGTCGTCCGCGGGGTACTCGCTCGCGGGCTTGACCGCGCCGGTCAGGAAGCCACGGCCGAGCGGGGAGTAGGGCACCAGGCCGATGCCGAGTTCCCGCAGGACGGGAACGATCTTCTCCTCGACCTCCCGCTCGAAGATCGAGTACTCGTACTGGAGCACGGAGACCGGGGTGACGGCGTGGGCGCGGCGGATGTACTGGGGGCCGACGTTGCTCAGACCGAAGTACTTCACCTTGCCCTCGGCGATCAGTTCGCCGACCGTGCCCGCGACCTCCTCGACCGGAATGCCGGGGTCGGAGATGTGCTGGTAGAAGAGGTCGATGTGGTCGCTCTGCAGGTGGCGAAGGCTGCTCTCGGCGACCTTGCGGATGTTCTCGGGACGGCTGTCGAAGCCGGAGCCGAGCGGCTGGGCGGTCATGTCGAAGCCGAACTTGGTGGCGAGAACCACTTCGTCGCGGAAGTCGCGGACCGCCTTGCCCAGCAGGATCTCGTTGCTGCCAGTACCGGCGCCGTACAGCTCGGCGGTGTCGAAGAAGTCGATACCGAGTTCGTGGGCGCGATGGATGGCCGCGGCGCCCTCGTCGTCGTTCGAGGCGCCGTAGGCCATGG
>NZ_JBSFZS010000385.1:0-2255 GCF_053600395.1 Streptomyces sp. NPDC005070
CGCCACCGGCTCCGGTTCCCTCTCCGGCGTGACCGTGGACCCCCCGTCGGGGTCGGTCCCGGCCGGGGAGAGGCAGACCGTCGCGGTCCACGGGACCTACACCGG
The DNA here is from genome assembly GCF_053600395.1 of Streptomyces sp. NPDC005070. NCBI lineage: Bacteria > Bacillati > Actinomycetota > Actinomycetes > Kitasatosporales > Streptomycetaceae > Streptomyces > Streptomyces sp. NPDC005070. Next base: position 106 of record NZ_JBSFZS010000385.1, read on the forward strand.
TTCCGACGCGGGATTCCAGCTCTCCATCCGATACACCGACAAGAGCGTCGACTTCCACGTCGCCTGCTGATCCGCGGCACGACCTGCGGGCACGCGCGGACACGGAGCTCGGACCCGATTCCTCCGGGGGCCCGGGCTTCCCGCCGGATGCCGGTCGGGACAGGCACGCCGGCAAGGAGCGCTCAGTGAGCTGCGGAGTAGTCCGCCCGGTTGTCGCCCATGCGGTGACGCGGCGGCACTTCTGCCGGCGACTGCGGGAGGGTGTGTGACAGGCCGGGCAGCTCATTGGATCAGGTCGGTGTGCGGATGCTCGGGGGAGGCCGGGCAGATGTAGATCTGCATGTTGTCGGTGCTGCCGACTGCGACCTTGGTCGGCTGCGAGGGGGACTGGCCACAGCAGCTACCGACGGTGTTGGCGGCGTAGGCGGCGGCCTGTTCTTCGCACGGCGCCCAGCTGTGTCCCTCACCGCCGTCCCATTCGAATGAGGCAATGGTCAGCAGCGGGACCATCCGCACCTCACAGACAGCGCAGTACCGGGGGTTGGGGTCGGTGCGGCCCCACGGAGGCCAGCCGCCGACCTTCCATCCGGGCGCGTCTGCCAGATGGGGGTCATAGAAGTCGCGCGGATAGTCCGCGTAGGAGCTGTCCACGTCGGCGCCGGCTGCCTGCCATCTGCTCCAGTCCTCCACCATCAGCCGCAGCTGCGGGCTCAGATCGAGGCTGTTGGGGTATTCGGTGATCGCTTCCGGTGCCAGCACGCACGGCTCCGGCAGATAGCCGTCATCGTTCACCTCGTACGGTTCGGGCGGTGTGGCGAGGATGTCGACGACCTCGGCGGCGGACCGCCAGAACAGTGCGGTCGACGGCTTGTGATGCGGATCGTGGTCGTAGGGGCACCACAGAACCTGGAGCAGATCGGCCTGTCCGGGCGGCCGCAGCAGGGGTATGTCGCGCAGATACAGCTGGGCCACGGGCAGCATGGGGACCGGGCAGTCCGCGGGCGGCGGGCCGGCGGCGAATCGCTCCGCGAGCCTCGTGGCGTTCCGCTCCTTGATCAACGCCTCCTCGGGCGTCATCCCGCCATGGCCATCGTGATCGCGGTGCCGCCGGGCCTGCATGCGCCTCATGAGCCGCACGTCGTCCGGCGACTGGCGGAACCCGCTGTCCACGTGCAGGTGCGAGGCTTCGCAGTGTGGCCATGGCTCTTCCGCCGGCCACAGCAACGGCCCCCCGACCGAGCTCTCCCCGACCGAAGGCGACCCGGGACGCGGGTGCAGCCGAATCGCAGGACGTGCCAACGGCGCCAGCTCGGGAAAGACCGCGGTCACGTCCACGGGCCGCGGCGGAGTAGTACGTACGAAAACCATGCCGGTGATCCTGTCACCGGCCACTGACAACCCCTGGCCGCCTCAATCAGCCTCGGTGACAACGGTGTTCGGCTGGTCGAGTCCAACGCGTGCAGCCCGGCCACAGCGACAGCAAGCCCGCCCATGTGGCAACCAGCGTGCTTCGGGCCCAGCCATCACTTGATCAGTGGCCACTCTGAAAAAGCTCAGTGACCTGGCCCGGCGTGTCTGGTGTTCGGCTTCCAAGACGTGATCAAGAACGAGAGCAGGCCCGTCACGACGAGACTGCCGATCACGACCAGGCCCACGCCGACGGCGAAGAGGCCGCTGCTGTCGTCCGACCAGTCGAGATAGGCGGCGACGGCCAGCCCGCTGGTGGTGCCGACCACCGCAGCCGACACGTACGCGCGGGAAGCGGCCCCGTACACGAGCGCCAGCAGAGTCAGCACCAGCCCGATGACCTGCCACGCCTCATAGGGGCCGGTCGTCGAACCGTCGGCCTGCACGTCACGCTGCTGGTCCCAGCCCAGCCAGCCGGCCCATGCCGCCGCCGCCAGCCCGGCCAGCACCAGCGCCGCCAGCACCCCAGGGATACGATTCCGCACTTCATTGCTCATGGGCCCCAGTGTTCTGGGACCACCTGAACACGCGTCAGAGCCCGGATACTCATTTCCACCCGAGTAGAAACACCGACCGGTACTCACGACCGCCACCACGGCCACGGCAGCAGGTTCCTCTTCCGCTTCCGCATGGACAGCCCTTCGCGCGGTGAGCCGGCGCTCGGCGCCGCGGGCGGCCGCGCA
>NZ_JBSFZS010000386.1:0-2230 GCF_053600395.1 Streptomyces sp. NPDC005070
GCCTCGCAGGGATATCTGACCGTGTCCATCGCCACCAACGGCATCAACGGTCAGGACTACGCGGCCGAGGACGGCGGCGCACAGGCCCGGTCCTCCCTGGTGCGGCAGCACTTGGCCCGCTGGGCGGAGTGGTCCGCCCGCCCGGCCTCCGCGCCCCCGATCGTGCGGCGGTCGGCTCCCGCGGACCTGTCGCGCGTCCTGCTGGTCGGCCACTCGCGTGGCGGCGAGGGCGTGAACCGGGCCGCCATGGACAGCCTTTACCGCGCCCCGGCCGACCAGGACGGCTACCGCGGGCCGGTGCGCTGGCACATCCGCGGCACCGTTCTCATAGGCCCCACCGTCTTCGGGCAGAACCCGGCGCCCGACGTGCCCTCCGCGACGATCCTGCCCGGCTGCGACGGTGATGTGTCCGACCTCCAGGGGCAGATGTACGTGGACGCGACCCGCGGAGTCAGCCGCGGTGCCGCCCTGCACAGCGCCGTCTACATGGTCGGGGCCGACCACAACTTCTTCAACAGCGAATGGACTCCGGGCCAGGCCCAGGCCCCCGCGGAGGACGACTTCTGGAGCGGCGACGAGCCCGACCGGGTGTGCTCGCCGGGAACCGCCACCCGATTGACGGCCCGTCAGCAGCAGACCGCGGGCGCGACCTACATCGCCGCCGCCGCACGGCTGTTCGTCGCCGGTGACGACCGCGTACGGCCGCTGCTCGACGGTTCGGGGCGGCGCGCGCCCTCCGCCGGTCCCGCGCGGGTCCTCACCCACGCGGTCGGCGGACACCGTACTCCGGCGTTCCTGCCGGACGGGCAGGTCTCCGTCGACGGCGGCACGCTGTGCGAGGAGGTGACCGAGGTCGTGTCGACGGCCTGCCTCGGCTCCGGAAGGAGCGGTGTCTCGCCGCACTTCGCCCCGTGGGCGGTGTCGAAGGAGCCGGGCCGGCGTGCCGTGGCACTGCGCTGGACGGCCGCCGGCTCCACGGTCCGGGTCCGTTCGGCGCGGCCCGTCTCGATCGCCGGCTCCCGGGCTCTGGCGATGCGTCTGATCGTGCCGCCGAACACCGGGACCACCAAGTTCGACATCGGACTGACCGACGCCGCCGGCCACCGGGCGACGCTGGGGAGCGTCCGTCTCGACGGTTTGCCCGGCACCGACCGCACGGCCTCCTACTGGGGCCAGGAGGTCCGGCTGCCGCTGGCCGCCGCGATCCGCGCGGGAGTCGATCCGCACCGGGTGAAGTCCCTGGAGATCGTCCCGCGCACCCGTTCCGGGCAGGCATGGCTGCTCGACTCGTGGGGATGGCGCGCCGGGACCCCCGAGGTGCGGGCCGCGGACCTCGCCCGTGTCGACGTCGGCCGGCTGACCGTCGACGAGGGCGACACGGGCGTACGGACCTACCACGTGCCGGTGCAGGTCACCGGACACGGGAACGGCACGGTCCGGCTGTTCGTCGCCGATCCGGACACCGGCCGGACCACCTCGCGCGAGGTGACCGTACGGGCCGGTGTCCCGGCCCCCGACGTGAAGGTCGAGGTCCGGGGCAACAAGCGCTACGGCTACGACGTGTCCCACGACGTCTTCGTGAAGACCGTCCGCGGCGCGGTGATCGGCGCCTACCGGGGCGGTGTCACCGCGCGCAACGACGATCCGATGCCGACCTTCAAGGTGACCCCGCCCTCCGCCCGCGCGGCCGAGGGCCGGAAGCTGACCTGGCGGATCGCCCTCTCCGCGCCGGCCGACGTGGACATGCAGTCCGACATCGCCGTCGTCCGCGTCACCGGCGGCGACGAACTGTCCACCACCGACGTGGATCCGCAGTGGCTGCGGGACATGTCCGGCAAGGAACCGCTGCCGTCACGGCCGCTGTCCCAGGTGAACGGATTCTTCCTGTTCGTCGGCGTACCCGCCGGCCGGACGAGCACCGAGTTCACCGTCCCCACGGTCGGGGACCGGCTCGCCGAGCCGGAGGAGACGGTACGGCTGCGCATGACCGTCTACGACGAGACGGGCCGGCCGCACGACGGACCGGAGTTCACCGGCACGGTGCACGACCCGGCGTAGCCAGCCGAGGCCCGCGCCCCGGCCGGACCCGGACCCTTGGGACCGGGCCTCCGGCCGGCGCGCGGGACCGCGCCCCGGCAGCAACCCGCGGACGCCTACTTCTCGTCGAAGACGAGGTCCTCCGGAGGGAGGTTGAGCCGCACGGTGTCGCCGTTCGTGACCTCCACGATCG
>NZ_JBSFZS010000387.1:0-2227 GCF_053600395.1 Streptomyces sp. NPDC005070
CCCCAGACCCGAGTACGTCCAGTACGCAGGCCTGGGGCCGGCACGCCGAGAGCACGCACCTGACGCCGCCGGGCCGCCCTTCGGGCGACGACGCGAATTGTCAGACGGGCCCTAGGCGGCATCAAGGCCTAGGCCATCAAGGCCTCGGGCAACGAGGTCCGGCGGGCTTCGACAGCCGACGGTCGGCAGTCGCGGGGCTCCCGCGGAGCGGAGACGTTCCGCCGGAGCCCCCGTGCGGGGCGGGAGGAGCGGGTGCTCTCGCGGGTCACCCCGCCTCCACCCGTCCGCGTACCGCCGTACGAAAGGCGATGGGGGCCTGCCCGGCGCGCTGATGGAAATACTTGGCGAAGTTCGTGGCGCTGGAGAAGCCGAGCCGGTCGGCGATCCGGGCGGCGGCCAGGTCGGTGTGCGCGAGCAGCCGCTTGGCCTCCAGGATCACCCGGCGGTCGATGAACTCCTTGGCGCCGATCCCCGCCGCGTCGAGGGCGGCCCGGGACAGGGTGCGGGCGGAGTAGCCGAGGGTGAGGGCGTAGTCGTCCACCCGCCGGGTGCGTGCGAAGTCCCGCTCGACGGTCGCGCGGAAGCGAAGAAAGGTTTCGCTCGGCCCGGTGACAGGGGTGTCGGACCCCTCCAGATGGGCCAGGCGCAGTATCAGCACGTCCAGCAGATGACGCAGTACGGCGCCGTGCGCGTCACGCGGCAGCCGCCCGGGCGCCTGGAACTCGTGCTCCAGATGCTCGGTCGCCACGCGCAACGAGGCGGCCGCCCCGCCTTCCGGGGTGCGCAGCACACGGGCGTGCGGATCGTCGAGCCCGGCCGCGCGGACGGTGGCCGCGCCCGGGAAGTCCCGTTCGAAGACGATCAGCGTTCCCTCGGCCCGCGTGAGATCTCCCCACTGCAGGACCTGCCCGGGGCGCGTCCACAGCCAGGAGTCCCGCTCGACGTCATGGGCGGTGAAGTCCACGGTCTGGCGCAGGGTGCCGGAGGCCAGCGTGAGCACCTGGTGGAAGCCGGGACGCTGCGGTGCGCCGAGACCGGTGCCGTGGGCACGGGTCCGGGCGCGCAGCGCGGCCAGCGAGATCACTTCCAGGCCGGCGGGTGGGCCGACGGGGGCCGCGGAGATGATCCCGGGGACGGGCTGCCCGGCCGGGTGTCGGTTTTTGGCCATGATCAGTCGCCTGCGTATCCGGGTGGGACGTGCTCGCCGCCCGGTCGGGGCCGGCCGTGCGCGGACGACCGCCCCCGGGGCGGAAAGAAGGGCATCACCATAGAGGAGAGCCGGACCGTCGCCAAGGAACTTCCGAGGGCTTCTCCACCGGAGCGGGGTGCCGGGGTACCGGCGCGACGGCGCGCCGAGGTGCCGCCGTGCCGGGCCGCGATCACGGCGCCAGGGTCATCCCGCGGCCGCGAGGAACTGGGTGGCGGCCAGTTCGGCGTAGAGCGCGTCCGCCGCGACGAGTTCGCGGTGGGTGCCCACGGCGCGGACGCGGCCCGCGTCCATCACGACGATGCGGTCGGCCGTCGTGACGGTGGACAGCCGGTGCGCGACGACCAGGACCGTGGTCGAACGGGCCACATCGGCGACCGTGTCGCGCAGCGCGGCCTCGTTGACCGCGTCGAGCTGCGAGGTGGCCTCGTCGAGGAGCAGCAGCCGGGGGCGGCGCAGCAGGGCCCGGGCGATGGCGACGCGCTGGCGCTCGCCGCCGGACAGCTTGGTGCCGCGATGTCCGACCAGGGTGTCCAGGCCGTTCGGCAGCCGGGACACGAGGCCGTCGAGGCGGGTCGTCTTCACCACGCGTGTCAGCTCACCCTCCTCGGCCTGCGGATTGCCGAGCAGGAGATTGTCGCGCAGCGAGCCGGACAGCACCGGCGCGTCCTGCTCCACGTAGCCGATGGCGGACCGGAGCCGGGGCAGCTCCCAGTCCTCCAGCGCGCGGCCGTCCACGCTGATGACGCCCGCCTCGGGCTCGTAGAACCGCTCGATGAGCGAGAACACGGTGGTCTTGCCCGCGCCGGAGGGGCCGACGAACGCGGTCAGGCCCCGGGCCGGGACGGCGAACGTCACGCCGTGGTGGACGTACGGCAGATCGTCGGCGTAGCGGAAGCGGACGTCCTCGAAGGCGAGCGTCGCGGGCTCCGCTCCCTGCTCCGGCAGCGGGGCGGGCCGGGCGGCGGGCGGCGTGGCTCCAGGCCGGGGAAGGGGAGCAGGCGGGCAGGGGCGCGCTGC
>NZ_JBSFZS010000388.1:0-2202 GCF_053600395.1 Streptomyces sp. NPDC005070
AAGCGAGGCCGGAGCGTGCTCGTCCTCGGCGCGACAGGCAACGCCGGGCGCATGGCCGTCCAGGTGGCCAAGAGGTTGGGCGCCGCCCACGTCATCGGCGCGGGTCGCAACACCGCCGCGCTTCAGGACCTTCTCGCACTCGGCGCGGACGAGGTGCTGCCGCTCGACCGACTCGCCGAAGTCGCGAACGTCGACGTGGTCATCGACTACCTGTGGGGCGAGCCGGCCGCGACCGGGATCGTCGACATGATCACGGCCCACAAGGAGCGTTCCGACCCGATCGCCTGGATTCAGATCGGGTCCGTGGCCGGGCCCGCTGCCCCGATCCGCTCGGCCGCGCTGCGGGCGGCACGACTGCAGATCGTCGGGAGCGGCATCGGCTCGGTCCCCGGCCGGGACTGGCTGAAGGAACTGCCCAAGCTCGTCCACGCCATCGCCAAGGGCGAGTTCGACGTCCGTGCGAAGGCTCTGCCCCTCAAGGGCGTCGAGCAGGCATGGAATGCCGACACCGGCGACCGGATCGTCCTCGTCCCTTGACGAGGGCTCGCACCGCGTCCCCGTCGGGTCTCCGGAATGGAGGCGGGCTGGATTGCCCATCGCGGCCATGCCGTCGCGAACCGGGCGGTGGAACTGCTTGATCCCTGCGACGGGGTCGTCCCAGGAGGTGGGGGAGGGTCGGGCGATGACCTCCAGGGGCCGACTGTGGCCCATCGGAGTGGGCGCGCGACACCACGTTCCCACATCAAGGCGATGCCCATTTTCGGATGTCAACTTGGCCTAAAATCAATAGGTTTGTCGCGAGATCGGTTGATGTGAGTACAGCCCGATCCGGGCCGACCTTCACCCTCAGGGAATTCCCATGCGTGCACGACGCTTGAGCTGGGCCGCCGCCACGACAGCCGGCCTGCTCGGCCTGCTGACGTTCTCCCTCACCCCGTCAGCCTCCGCGGAGCAGAGCGGCCAGTCCCGTTCGAAGCCGACGGTTGTCCTGGTCCACGGTGCCTTCGCCGACGCATCCGGCTGGAACGGTGTGGTGAAGCGCCTTCTGGACGACGGCTACAAGGTCGTGGCCCCGGCCAACCCGCTGCGCGGTCTGCCGCAGGACGCCACCTACATCGCCGGCGTCCTGAAGAACATCAACGGCCCCATCGTCCTGGTCGGCCACTCCTACGGTGGCGCGGTCATCACCCAGGCCGCAGCCGGTGATCCCGACGTCAAGGCCCTCGTCTACATCGCCGCCTTCATGCCCGACCGCGGCGAGGTCCTCGGCCAACTCGCCTCCAGGTCCCACGAATCGGAACTCCAGCCCGCCCTGCGTCCGGCACCGTTCGCCAACGCCGACGGCTCCACCGGCATCGAGCTCAGCATCGACCCGGCCCAGTTCCACCGCGTGTTCGCTGCCGACCTGCCCAAGTCGCAGACCCGGGTCATGGCCGTCGAGCAGCGCCCCATCAGCGCCTCCGCCTTCGAGGACGCGCCCACAGCGGCCGCCTGGCGCACCATCCCGTCCTGGGCCCTGGTCGCCAAGCAGGACAAGGCCATCGGTGCCGACCTGGAACGCTTCCAAGCCCGCCGCGCCGGCTCCCACACGGTGCAGGTCGACGGCTCCCACGTCGTCATGATCTCGCACCCCGGAGTCGTGACCCGTCTCGTCGAGAGCGCCGCGAAAATCACAGTCCGGTAGCCCACACCCGTCCAACGGCCCCCTGCGGACCGTGCCGTAAGCCGAGATCCGAACGGCCGGAACCCCCGAGCCCGGCCGTTCGGGCTCACTCAGCCCTGCTTCGGCCGCAAGCGGTTGACGCAATGGCACGGTCCGGCCACCCTCTAGTGCTGTGACCGCGTAGGTTCGCCGGGTTGGTGCTCATGGTCCTCGTGCCGGTTGGATGTGACGACACCTTCGATCGGCGCGGGGAGGCGGGATGGCACAGCCGGTCAGGGTCCGTACGTTGACCGAGGGGGAGGGGCAGTCGCAGCGAGAAGGGCATTCGCTGGGGCGGACGCCCCCTCGCCGCCGCAGCCTCACCAAGTGAGGATCCTGCGATGCCCGGATGTGGAGATCAGACAGCGGCCAGGCTCTTCGCCATGACCCGCTCCCTGCCAACGCCGTCGGGCAGAAGATCGCCGGGCTCACCCGTGTCCGTGAAACCGTGCCGCTCATAGAGCGCGGTCGCCTTGCGGTTGTCCGGCATGACGGACAAC
>NZ_JBSFZS010000389.1:0-2199 GCF_053600395.1 Streptomyces sp. NPDC005070
CGTGGAGCACCGGCAGCTCCTCGACTGCTCCGGCCCCGGCGGCCCCGCGCCGCCACCTCGCTGTCGTGCGCAGCGGGACGGCGAACCGAGACGGACTGAAACGACACCATGACCCCCACCGCACCGCAGCCGCCCGCCGCCGGGCCCGCCCCGCCCTCCCGCACGGTGCCTTTGGTGACGCTGTGGCTGTGCCCCAACGACGCTCTCCCGCCCGCCGTCACCGGCATCCTGGCCTCGCACTGGCTCGACGAACGCGAGAGCGCGACCGCCGCCCGGTTCCTCTTCGAACGCGACCGCCGGCAATACCTCGTCGCCCACACCCTGGTCCGCCGCGCACTGGCCCTGGAGGCCGGCCTCGGCGAGGCCGAGCTGGTCATCTGGCGCTCCTCGCGCGGGCGGCCCTTCCTGCAGCCGCTGCCCGGCGGCCTGCCCCGGGGCGGCGGCCACCTCGACTTCAACCTCTCCCACGCGGGCGGCTACAGCCTGCTGGGCATCGTGCGCAGGCAGCGCGTCGGAGTCGACGTGGAGTGCCTGGACCGGGAGGCGGGCGCCCTGGAGACCATCCTGACCACCTTCACCCCCGACGAGCAGCGCTGGGCGGGGCAGGTGCCCCCCGGACGGCAGCGGGACCGCCGGGTGCTGCGGCTGTGGACCCTGAAGGAGGCCTACTCCAAGGCCCGCGGACTGGGACTGGGACTGCCCTTCGACGAGTTCGCCTTCACCCTGGACGACGACCGCGGAGTCCTCGCCTTCCGGCCGCCCGCCGACGACGCGGCCGGACGCTGGCGGTTTTTGGAACTGGAACCGGTGCCCGACGTGCTGGCCGCGGTGGCCGTCCCCGCGGACGAGAGCCCCGCCCCGCACCTGGAACTGCACCAGGGATTCCCCTGGGACCGGGCCGCACCCCGCACCATCACCCTGCCCGCACCCCTCGGCGCACCCCACACCCCCCTCCGCCGGGCCGCCACCGCCGCACCACTCTGACCCGCCCCACCTTCACGCCGGCACCGGCACCGGAGCCGGCGGACGGAAAAGGAAAAAGGGTATATGGCGGTGCGCAATTACCCGCCGTACCGGAATGCGTACCGGAATCCGGAGTTCATTTCCGGTACGGGTGCAGGTGTTCTCGAGTGCGCCGTGTATTTGACGCAACACCCCACGTGGAGCACCGCTGGAGGACCGCTACAGGAAAACGCTCGGGGGGCACGGACCCGGCTAGCGTGCCTAGCGGCGGAGATTTCCGGCCACAAAAGGAACTGGACAAGGAACTCGACGAGGTGGGGAGGCCACCATGGAGATTCAGGTTCTGGGTCCGTTGAGTGCCGAGGTCAACGGGGGATCCATCGTTCCGACGGCGGGCAAGCCGCGACAGATCCTGTCGCTGCTGGCGCTCTATCCGGGACGTGTCATGCCTGTTCCCACGCTCATGGAGGAACTCTGGGGAACCGAGCCTCCGGCGAGCGCACTGACGACCCTTCAGACGTACATACTGCAACTGCGCAGGCGGCTCGGCACGGCCATGGGCCCGGGCGCACCGGCCGGCGCGAAGGACATTCTCGCCACCCGGCACGGCGGATACCTGCTGCAGATCGACAGGAGCTGTGTCGATGTGCACACCTACGAGGAACTGATCCGCCAGGGACAGACCGCGTTCGTGGAAGGCGACGACGAGGTGTCCGCGGCACGGTTTCGCACGGCACTGGACCTGTGGACCGGCGCACCGCTGGTCGACGTGAGACTCGGTCCCGTCCTGGAGATCGAGGTGCTGCGGCTGCAGGAGAGCCGGCTGGTCACCGTCGAGCGGCGCATCGACGCCGACCTGCGGCTGGGCCGCCACGCGCAGCTCATCGCCGAACTGACCGAGCTGACCGCCCGCCACCCGCACCACGAGGGCCTGCACTCCCAGGTCATGGTGGCGATGTACCGCTCGGGCCGGCAGGCCACGGCACTGGAGGTCTACCGCAGGCTGCGCCTGCGGCTCATCGACGAGCTGGGCGTGGAGCCCTCCCCGCAGCTCCAGCGCATGCACCAGGCCATGCTGGCCGTGGACCCGCAGCTCGACCAGATGGCGGGACCGCGCCACGGCTCGACCTTCGACCTGTTCGCGGCGTGAGGCACGGATGCCGCCCGGCCACGGCCGGCGGCCTCCCCACCCCACCCCACCGCCCCACCACTCGACCTGTCGGGCCGTCACCGGGC
>NZ_JBSFZS010000390.1:0-2196 GCF_053600395.1 Streptomyces sp. NPDC005070
AGACTGAGCTGGGACTTCGTCAGGCCGCTGTACCCCGACACCCCGTTCTGGTTCACCACCGCCACCGACCGGGCCGAGGAGATCGACGACCGGATCGGCCTGGTCGAGACCACACGCAGGGTGTTCGACGAGAACGACCGCACGTACGCCATCGGACGCATGAGCGTCGTCGTGCTGCGGCACGCCGCGCAGCGGACCGCAACCGTGGAAAGGGTTCAGTGATGGACAGTCAGTACCAGCCCCTCAAGGGGCGGGTGGCCCTGGTGACCGGCGGATCCCGTGGCATCGGCGCGGGCATCACCCGCAAACTCGCGGCCTGGGGAGCCACCCTGGCCATCAACTACGTCGACCGGGAGGGCCCGGCCAAGGAACTGGCCCAAGAACTCGGCGAGTCGGGTACGGAAGTGACCCTGCACCGCGCCGACCTCAGCGAGCCCGCCGAGATCGAGAACCTGATCACGGAGATCGGCGAGATCCACCAGGACCTGCACATCCTCGTCCAGAACGCGGCCGCCACCAAGTTCGCCCGGCTCACCGAAGCCTCCCTCGGCGACTGGCAGTTCGTGCAGGACACCAACTCCCGGGCCACCTGGCTGCTCGCCAAGCACGCTCTCCCGCTGATGCGTGAGCGCGAGGGAGCCCGCTTCATCACGATCACCAACTCCACGACCACGCGCATCATCCCGCGCGCCGGACTCTTCGCCGCGGCCAAGGCGGGACTCGAGGCGCTGACCGACTACCTCTCCTACGAGCTGGCGCCGTACGGCATCGTCGCCAACTGCGTACGTCCCGGACTCGTCCAGACCGGGGTCTTCAAGGTCCGCCCCGACTTCGCCCATGGCGTCACCAAGGAACTGTCCGTCTCTCCGTGGCCCGGGGACCGCATGACCACCCCGGAGAACAGCGCCGACGTGGTCGCCCTGCTCTGTCTGGAGGAGGCCTCCTGGATCGCCGGGCAGACCATCACCGTGGACGGCGGATACCGCCTGTGGGGCGGCATCAGCGGCGGAGGCCGGCGTGCCGAGTGAACGTGCCACCGCGGAGGCCGCCGGCGTGACGGGAGAACGCGCCGGGCGGCAGGACCGTCCCGACATCGTGGTCACCGGTATCGGCGTGATCTCCCCGGCGGGCCTCGGCGCGGCCCGGCTGTGGGAGGCCATGGCGGCGGGCAAGACCTTCTTCGACACCGGCGGCCACGACGGGCCCGCCCCCGCACTGCCGTGGCCGGCGGCCTCGGTCGACACCACGGAGATCACCTGGCCCGCCGGCCGTGACTGGGCCAACGCCGGCAAGTACGCCAACCAGTCGGCCCGTTGGGCTGTCGCCGTCGCCCGCCAGGCACTGGAACAGGCCGGGATCGCCGGCGACACGGAAGACGTACGCGGCGGCACCGTCATGGCCGTGGGCAGCAGCAGCGACGAGCTGAGCGACGTCATCCCGCAGCTCGCCTCCCGCTTCCGCGACGACCCCAGGCCCCTCGCGAAGTTCCTCCACGACGAGGTTCCCGACTACTCCTACATCCGCGGCATCCCCTCCCAGCTCGGCCAGTTCGTCTCCATGGCCAGCGGATTCCGGGGCTCCAACGTCGCCGTATACGGCGAGGCCGCGGCCGGCGGCACGGGCGCACTGGCCCTCGCCGTACGGCTGCTGGAGAGCGGCGAACTCGACCGGATGCTCGTCGTGGGCGTCGGAGCACCCCTCACGGCCACCGCGATGGCCGCCTTCGACCAGGACGACCCCCTCGGCACACGCGCCACCGCGGGCGCCGGACCCTTCGACGCCGACAGGTCGGGGACCCTGCTCGGCCAGGGTGCCGCCGCCGTCCTCCTGGAGCGCGCCGACACCGCGCGCGGCACGGCCCGCGCCCGGCTCGCCGGCTGCGAGGTGCTGGTCGCCGCCGACGTCACGGCCTCCGCGCGACTCGTCGTCGACACCGTACTCGCCGACGCGGACACCACGCCCACCGTCTGGTGGGCACACGGCGCGGGCTCCGACCGCCTCGACCGCGTGGAGACCCGGGCGGTACTGCCCCGCGTGGGCAGCCTGCCCGTCACCGGCTCGAAGGGCACCATCGGCAACGCCTTCGAATGCTCGGCGCTCATCGACACCGCGCTGGTCGTGGAGAGCCTCGGACGCGGCGCACTGCCCCCCGTGGGCCTGCTGCGCCGCCCCGACCCCGGACTCGCCGGTCTCGAC
>NZ_JBSFZS010000391.1:0-2183 GCF_053600395.1 Streptomyces sp. NPDC005070
CAGGTGACGGAGGGCGGCCGTCTCGTCGTGGCGGACGTCCCCGGGAGCCGCGGGGTCCGCCGTCGAGAGGGTGTCCGCGGGCGGGGCGGGGGCGCGGCTCGCTCCCTGTGGTGCGCTGCTCCCGTCGGCCGCGGCTTCCGGCTCGTCCGTCTTCATAGTTCGACCACCCGCGCGCTCGCAAGTCCCGAGCCACAAGGGGCGGAGACCGCTTGGCCAACGGTCACGATCCGGCTGCCCCGAGAACGGCTCGACGGCCGGGTTACGAGACCGTCCCACTCATTCTGGGTCCGCCCGGTCGAAACCGCCTCACGGACCGAGTCCGCCGGGTGCCGGACGGCCTCACGGACCGAGTCCGCCCGGGGCCGGACCGCTGCACGGACGGTCCGCCCCTCCGAGCGCCGGGTGCCGGGGATCGGCGGTCGTGGCCCACGGGGCGCGGCGGTGTGCGACGACCCGTGCCACCCGACCCGCGCCCACGGCCGTGACACCCCCCCCGAGTGCGTCCGGTGGACGACAGGGGGGAGGGCATGCCGGGGGACGGCGGGGCGGGTGGCGGGGTGTGTTCCGGCGACCGAGCGGGCGTCGATCGACCTGACGGACCGGGGAACCGGCGATCCGTCATCAATCGTCAGGTGGACGGGAGTTGGCTCACATCACAACGTGGTGCGGGCGGACACATGTCATCAACGGCTCGTACGGTGTCCGCCGTTCATCGGCCGGGCCTCAGCCGAAGACCTTGACCGCCTGGTAGTAGGTCCACGCGGTGCTGTCGCAGGAGACCTTCGTCGCGCCACTGTAGTTGGCGCAGACTCGTCCCAAGTCCGCGTAAAGCATGCTGTCGAGCCGGGACTTGTTGGCATCGAAGGTGCCGGCGGCCTTGTAGTTGCGATAGCCGAAGTCGTGGCGGGCACATGAAGTGGCGAAGGGGAAGCCGAACGGGTTGTCCGGCGACGTGGAGCAGTAGTCGGTGGACCAGTCGAACGCGTAGGCCGACCAGGCGGACTGGTTGGCGCGGGCGGCGACCCATGAGTTGTAGCTCGACGCGCTGGTCTGGGTCCAGTTGGACAGGACTTGAGGCTTGTCGGCGGGGGCGGCGCTAGCGGCTGTAGCAGTCGCCGTGACGGCGACCAGGGCCATGGCCGAGGCGGCAAGGCCGGTGGCGAGTCTTCGGTGCATCCCAACACCTCCATGAGGCTGCGACCCGCCCATCGGGCAGCAGGTTCATGACAGGAATGATCGGCATCGCGACCCCCGTTGACTAGTGCTTGGAGCCCAACAATCAATTAAGTCGCGGGAGTTGGGGTTCCATGTTTCATGCCTGCGACCGCCATGGCCGTCTATGGCTGGATGTGTTCCTTCGGGTCGAAGGTGTCCCGGTCGGATCCCATCGGCGCCTCGTGACGTGCAACCGCAGGGTTGCTATGAAGAGGGTGATGTGCAACCCTGGAGTTGCATCATTGATGGCTTCGAAGGAGTACGTCATGACCGAGGACCGGATCGAACGCGAAACCCTGATCGAAGCGCCCCTGGAGCGGGTCTGGCCGCTGGTGGCCGTGCCCGGATTCTGGGTGGCCGACGAGGAGAGCCTGCCCACCACCGAGGGCAAGGCGGGCGAGTCGACCGTGGTGAAGAACGCCCAGTACGGCGAGTTCCCCGTGCGGGTGGAGAAGGTCGAGCCGCCCACCTACGTCGCCTACCGCTGGACCAGCGCGTTCCCTGGAGACCCGCTGAGCGACGGCAACAGCACGCTGGTCGAGTTCACCCTGATTCCGGAGGGCACGAGCACGCGGCTGCGGGTCGTCGAGAGCGGCTTCGCCGCGCTGTCCGGCTCTCCGGAGCTGCGGCACAAGGCCCACGAGGACAACACCAACGGCTGGCCCCAGGTCCTGGAGGCGTTCAAGAAGCGCGCCGCCCAGCCGTCGGTGTGACCGAGGAACGAGGCGAGAACGAGGAGGTCGACGGCGTCCTCGCCGCGCTCGCCGACCCGACGAGGCGGCACCTGCTCGATCTGCTGGCGGCCCGGGGCGAGATCACGGCCACGAAGCTGGCCGAGGAGCTGCCCGTCTCACGGCAGGCGGTGGTCAAGCACCTCGCCGTGCTGGACGCGGCCGGACCCGGGGTGGCCCGGTCACTGAGCTATGCGAGCGACCCCCGCAACCGGCTCGTCGGCGCCCGGGCGGCAC
>NZ_JBSFZS010000392.1:0-2153 GCF_053600395.1 Streptomyces sp. NPDC005070
GAGGGACCGAGAATACCGTCCCGAAATATGCTCAAGAACCTCCAGGAAGGTTGCCCCCTCGGCGGTCACCTTGTGCAGCGAGCCTTCTTCATCCAATGGATTCACCTATCCTGCGGGTCGCGAGAACGACACTTCGACGTTTGAATAGTCGTAGAACTCCTGAGGGCGGGCGGCCTTGCAGCTGTCGCAGTAGTACCGATCCCGGATCCGCGGTTCTTCGCGATCGCCTGCTCCGCGCTCGGCGCTGGGATGCGCGGTGCACTTCGTCGACCGTCTGCCCGTCGCGGACCGCCCGGACGGGCTCCGGCCGGTGCTCGCACTGACGGGCTGACCGGGAGCCCGAAGCTCAGCCCAGATAGCCCTCGACCTGCGACGACGACCTCGGGTGCGCCTCATCCGGGTTCTCGCCGAACTCGGACTTCGCGCGCCGCTGGCGCAGCAGGTCCCAGCACTGGTCGAGCTCGCGCTCCAGCTCCGCGAGGCGCGTGTGCTCCGTGGAGCTGTCGATCGCACCCGCTGCCACGGAGTCACGCAGCCGTCGCTCGTCGTCCACCATCGCCGTGATCCTGCTCAGGATCTGCTCTTGGTCCATGGCCGTACGCCTCCTCGGGGCTCCAGGCCACTCTATGAAGAACCCGAGGTGTCGGCGAGCGAGAGAGACGGCCTCGCGCGGGTGGCACGCCTTAGGGCTCGCAGAGAATCAACATGCTGACTTGATCTCCGTGGGCTTGCTCTTCGTGAGGAATGCGGTGACGTCGGCAGGTGTGCGGAACCTGGCTGTCGAGGGTCGGACGGTGTAGCCGTGCTCGGCGAGAAGGGGCTGGACTTGGTGAACGGCCCGGGTGAGGGTGCTGCCAGTCACTCCGAAGAGCAGTGCGATCAAGTCTCGGGTTCCGAGTTTGCGCAGGTAGAGCACGGTGGCCAGGACTCTGTCGGCGGTGGTCAGCTTGTCCTTGGCGCCGGCTCCGCGAGCCCGGATGCGGTCACCTCCTCGCTGCTGGGACCGCCCGAGTTCACGTAGCCCATCGAGTTTCTGGGACAACTGGTCGACGAGCTCGTCGAGTGCCGGTTCGGTCATGCCGGTCAGTTCCGGATTGCGCAGACCGCCGACACGGAACTGAGGCGCCAGGCCCTCGACTGACCGCGGGTCCTCGGCCGTGCCGGCCGTGGCGCCGTGTTGTGGGTGGAGGGTGTAGTTCCAGTCGCCGTGGAAGCGGTGGCGGTGCATGGGCAGGGCGTCGATGTCTGTGTCCGTGAACTTGATGCCGGTGTCGTAGGTGCCCGAATCGAGTTCCGCGTGGACCGTCAGCCCGGTTTCCGTAGTGGTCGCCTTGATGCTGTTCACGATGACGTCGTGGCTGTTCAGGGGCCTACCGCGCCAGTTCATGGAGATTTGGGAGAACAGCCGGTGCTCGATCTTGTTCCACTTCGAGGTGCCCGGCGGCATGTGGCAGACCGTGATCTCCAGGCCCGTCTCGGCGGCCAAGGCAGCGAGTTCGGTCTTCCAGGCGCGGGTGCGGTATCCGTTGGAGCCGCCCGCGTCCGCGGTGATCAGCAGCCGGGCGGCCTGAGGGTAGTCGTGACTGCCGCGGGCTTGCCACCAGCGGCGGATCGAGGCAACGGCGAACGCGGCCGTGTCGTGGTCGGTGCCGACACTGACCCAGCCGGTGTTCGCGGCGACGTCGTAGATCCCGTAAGGGATCGCCTTGCCCGGTCCCTGCCGGTCCAGGAAATCATGGGTCTTGACCTGGGCCGGAGCTCCCTTCGGCTCCCACTCACGACCCCCATTCTTGTATGGGCCGACCAGCTCCTTCTTCTTGGTGTCCACACTGATCACCGGATCACCGGCGCCCATATGCTCCTTGGCCCGGTCGTTGATGTAGCGGAACTGGGCATCACGGTCGGGGTGTTGAGCGCCCTCGAGGGTCTTGACGTTGGCCTGGAGGCCGAACCCCTCCTCTCGGAGCAGGTCGGCGACAGTGTCCGCCGAGACGCGGTGGCCTTGCCTGGTGAGCTCGCCGGCGAGTTTGCGTGTCGACTTCGTCGTCCAGCGCAGCGGCCGGTGACACGGGCGAGAGCGTGAACCTCCAGTTCCGTGCCGCGCCCGGCAATTTCGTCGTCGTCCAGCCGTACGAGGTCTGAGGGAGCCCGTC
>NZ_JBSFZS010000393.1:0-2152 GCF_053600395.1 Streptomyces sp. NPDC005070
CCTGCTCACGTGCGGGTCAGAGCAGCTCTGAGACGGCCTTCACCCCCGGCGCAAACGCCGAAGCACCGGCCAAGATCAAAGGTAGACGCCGTCGCCGGCCATCTGGACCAGGATGGGACGGCCACGCGTGCCTCGATCCGGGTGAAAGTGCATCGTCACCCGTACATCGGATGGAAGGGGGTCTCCCGTGGACGAATCCGCGACATGACGCATCGCCCTGTCCTGAAGTGTCGTGGCGGTGTCGGCGGCCATGGCGTGGAGTTTGCACGGGCTGCGGTCGTCGTCGCACTCCGATTTCGTCCGGACCGTACGCGGAAGGGGAGGCGGCCGATTCACCCCCGAGGCAGGGGCTAGGCGGGGGCTGCGGCGCTGAGCGCGGTGCTCTGGAGCGTCGTGATGCGCTCGATGACAAGCCCCAGCAGCACGCCCGCCGCGATCATGAGCGCTTCGGTCACCACGAGCAGGGCCATCGACTCCGGGGCCACCTGGGTCGCCGTCACGACCGCGACCCCGTGGCCGATCCAGGCGCCCCACCACAGATTCACCAGCGTGACGTCCCGCTTCGCGTCCCACGACCGGGAGCTCGCGCGACCGATGGCGATGACCGTCTCGCGGGGGGCGAAGAGGTTGACCACAGGGATGAACCAGGCGCCGATCGTCCAGCCGGCGGTCGGGACCGGGCTCTGCGGAGACAACTGCTCGGCGTTGCGCCGGGTCCGGGCGAGCCACACGAGGAACAGCACGATCGAGAGCGCCATCAGATTGACGAACACCCTGGAGACCGAGCCCGAGTTCATGGACGCGTCCGAGGGGTGCAGCCGGTGGTCCCTGAGGGCCACCGCCCGGAACACGTCCGCGACCGTGGCCACCCCTATCGCCGTCTGCGCACAACGGGCAAGCGTCCGGGGAGCCTTGCGGGCGGTACTCGACCTGCCCGTGTGGCTGCTCTGGGAAGTGCGTGCGCGGGCGCGCGGCGGCTGCTGGGACGGAGTGATCACGCGCCTGATCATCGCACGTGTGTGCGATGTTCGGACAGTTCGGTTTTGCGGCGGGACCGGGCGGG
Organism: Streptomyces sp. NPDC005070; assembly: GCF_053600395.1. Classification (NCBI taxonomy): domain Bacteria; kingdom Bacillati; phylum Actinomycetota; class Actinomycetes; order Kitasatosporales; family Streptomycetaceae; genus Streptomyces; species Streptomyces sp. NPDC005070. The sequence goes on from NZ_JBSFZS010000393.1 coordinate 1,064, forward strand.
CGACGCCCGTATGCGTGGCCCGTGCCCACGGTCTACGTCCCCCGTGGGTTTCGGTCGTTCACCGGTCGGCGGCTGCCGCGGTGACTGCCGCGGGCACCGACGCCCGGCATCCCGACGACGCAAGACCCCCGCGTGCCCGGGTGCGTGAACGCGGGTCGGTCAGGCGCCGGGTCGCAGCGCGGCGGGCTCCGTGGTGAAGGCTCGCTGCAAGAGAGCGTAGAGCGTGTCCCGCTCCTCCTCGCTCAGCCTGTTCAGTCCCGCACGTGTGGTGTCCATCTTCGCGCGGATCACGTCGATGACGCGCCGGCCCTCGGCGGTGAGGACGACGTTCTTGACGCGCCGGTCGGTGGGGCTGGGCTCGCGCCGCACCAGGTCGCGCTTCTCCAGCCGGTCGACGATCCCCGTCATGTTGGAGGCGTCGCAGGTCAGGATGGTGGCGAGGGCCCGCATCGCGGCCGGTCCCCGGCGCAGCACGTTCAGCGTCTTGCCCTGGCTCGCCGTGAGGTTCTCGCTCGCCGCGGCCACCGTGAAGTCGCCGTAGTAGGCCCCGAGCGAGACCGACAGGAGCTCCATGAGCTGGTCCGTGTCCACACCGCTGGTTCCTGTCATGTGACTCACCCTACGCCAAGAAGTTTGACCATCTCAAATATTCACGGCTACGGTCAGCTATTGCTTGAAGTTCTCAAGCATCGAGGTTGTTAACTAGTTAGGGCAGACTTTCCGTGTCTCACACACAGCAAGCGGCGTCGACGAGGTCCTCAGGGCAGACCGGGATCGTCCTGGTGCTCGGGCTCGCCGCCATGGTCGTCTCGATGATGCAGACCCTGGTCGTCCCGATCCTGGGGATGATCCAGAGCGACCTGAAGGCCAGCACGGCGAACGTGAGCTGGGTGACCACCGCGACACTGCTGTCCGCCGCCGTGTTCACCCCGCTGCTCGGCCGCTTCGGTGACCAGCACGGCAAGAAGCCCACGCTCGTCGGCGTGCTCGTCGTGATGATCGCCGGATCGGTGCTCGCCGCCACCACGACCTCGCTGACCTGGCTGATCGTCGGGCGCGTGATGCAGGGTGCGGCGACCGCGATCTTCC
>NZ_JBSFZS010000394.1:0-2149 GCF_053600395.1 Streptomyces sp. NPDC005070
CGCGCACACCCGAACGCCCTCGCCAACGCCATGCGCTGACCAACACTCGGATACACGCGGAACGAGTACCGGAGCTGCACAGCGATCACTCTAATCCGCAGGGGTGGAACAGTCGTCTACAGCCTGCACGCCCACCTGGCTACCCGCCGAAGGTCGCCCTGGCCAGCCTGCCTCCCGGTCCTGGACGATCCCGGGTGTCAGGGCCAGCCTTCGGTAGTGCCGCGGCCGGTCACCGATGAGTGCGTGCATGCGCTTCCTCTGTTCGTGGGCGGGAGCCGTCGGCGGCCGGGTGCTCCGCGGCCGGTCAGGCACCTCGGAAAACGGGTGCCCTGCGTTCGATCAAGGAGGCGACGCCTTCCGCGGCGTCGCCCGTGGAGAAGAGCCGCGGGCCCACGTCCCCGCGCAGGGCGGCCGCCGACTTCGCGATGGGCCCGGCCAGAACGGTGCGCGCGTCGGCCAGGGTGGCCTGCACCGCGAGCGGGGCCTGGGCCGCGATCCGGTGCGCCAGTTCCAGAGCCCGGTTCAGATGCTCACCGGCGGGGACGACCTCCTGCACCAGTCCGATGCGCCACGCCTCCTGTGCGTCGAACTCGTCACCGGTGAGGAGGTAGCGCATGGCGTTGCCCCAGCCGACCCGCTCGGGCAGACGGATCGTCGCGCCGCCGAGCGCGACGATGCCCCGGCTCACCTCCTGCTGCCCGAAGACGGTGTCCGCGGCGGCGACGCATATCTCGCTGTTGAGAACGAGTTCAAGACCCGCGGTGAAGCAGCGTCCGTGAACCGCCGTGACGACAGGCTTGCCGGCGGGAGCCCGGTACAGACCCCAGGGGTCCCGCCCTTCTTCGGGAAGGATGCTGTCGTCACCTGTCGCCAGCCGTGGGGCCAAGGACGCGAGGTCGAGTCCACCGGTGAAGTGTCTGCCGTGGCCGTGGACGACCGCGACGCGCAGCCCGGGATCGTCCGACAGCAGGGTCAGAGCCGACGACAACTGCGCGACCATGTCCGCGTCCAGGGCGTTGGCCTTCTCCGGCCGATTGAGCGCGACGCGCAGCACGGGACCCTCCCGCTCGACCAGAACTTTCGCGGTGGGGCTGTTCTCGCCGGCCGCTGCCGGCTGTGTGGGTGCCATGGCTTCACCGTAGGAAGCGCGGGGCGGGAGAACGCGACATGCGCAGGGCAGTCTGCGACAACCCTGCTCTCGGCGGTGTGGCGTACGTCGGCACAGGGACTTCGCCGCTCAGCTCCAGGGCGTCTCGGCTGCGGGGATGACGAGGGGCAGATCGGCGGTGACGGTGGCGCCCTCGGGGGTGGTGTCGATGGTGAGGGTGCCCCCGATCTCCTCGACGCGTTCGTGCATGGACTGGATGCCCACACCGGGTGTCCACGGCACGGCGCACCGGCCGCTGTCGGTGACGGTCACACGCAACAGCGCGGGGTCCGCGAGCCGCACGGTGAGGCGGGCGGTGGTGCCGTCGGAGTGCCGGGCGATGTTGGTCATGGCCTCCACCGCCACCCGGTACGCGGCCACTTCGACGGCCGCCGGGAGCGGCGGCAGCCGTGGGGGAGCGTCGACCGTGACCGTCAGAGCCCGGTCGTCCGCGGCGCACAGCGGGGCGATGCGCTGGCGTACGGCGTCGACGAGGCCGAGTTCGTCGAGGGCCCGAGGCCGCAGGCCGTAGACGATCCGGCGGATCTCGGTGATCGCGTCGCCGATGTCGGCGCGCAGCCCGCGCAACGTCTCCACGGCACGCTCCGGGTCGGCGGCGATGAGGTTGACGGCCGCGTCGGTGGTGTAGGCGATGCCGGTCAGCGCCGGGCCGAGACCGTCGTGCAGATCCCGGCGCATCCGGCGGCGTTCTTCTTCGAGCGCGGTCACCACCCGGCCGCGGGAGACGCGCAGTTGCTCGCTCAGCCGCGCGGCGTGCAGGGCCTGGGCGAGAGGGACCGCCACCAGTTCGAGCACCGCCGTCGCGGCCCGGGGCAGCCGCAGGTGTCCCGGCGGGAGGCACACGACAAGGTCGCCCACGTGATCGGCCCCCGCGCTCAGGGCGATGTGGGTGGTGTGGCCGTCGTCCATGGTGCCCGCCATGCCGACCGTGGTCCCCTCCTGGGACAAGGCGATGCCGGGCACGCCGAGAGTGGAGCGCAG
>NZ_JBSFZS010000395.1:0-2138 GCF_053600395.1 Streptomyces sp. NPDC005070
CGCACGGCGTCCGCGGTCTCCAGGAGGAGTCGCAGCGAGGAGGCGTCGGCCGCGTGGACGTCGTCGAGGACCAGCAGCAGGGGCCGCCGCCGTGCCGCCGTCGTCAGGATCTCGGTGACATCCCCCGCCAGTCGCACCCGCGCGGCTTCCGGGTCCGTCTCGGTCCGTCCGCCCGGCGCGGACCCCGCGAGCACCGCCCGCAGCGACGGCGACGCGGTGACCAGCCGTCCGCAGCGCACGTCGTCCGCGACGAGTTCGCGCAGCAACCGTGACCAGGGCCTGAGCGCGTGTTCCACGGCGTCCGGCGGGCACCACGTCCACACCGTGCGAAAGCCCTCGGCGCGTGCGGCGGCCTCCTCCGCGACGCGGGTCTTGCCCGCTCCCGCCGCTCCCGTCAGGGTGACGAGTCCGCCGCGGCCTGCGGCGGCGTGCTCCCATGCTGCCCGCAGCTCACCGAGCACGTCCTCGCGTCCCACGAACGGGAAACCCGTCACCATCGCAGTCCTCGCCGGTCCTTCCGCGCCGCGCCCTCCCGTAGAGCGTAGGCAGGCCGCGCGAGGGCCGCGCGGCACGGACACGCCGGGCGTCCGGTCGCGTCGGCCGGGACGGGACGAAGGCCCCGAGGGGATGCCGCTGTCGCGCAGCGGCGCGACGCCCCGGTCGGACTCCGCCTCCACGCTGTCGGCGTCGAACGGATCACGCACCAGTTCGCCGCCGCAGCACGTCGGTGCCGTCAGATCCGGCTTGAACTCCAGGACGCGGCCGAGCTGCCGCGACCGTATCCCGGCCGCGAGCCGGCCCTTCCTTCCGAGGCTGGGATGCGCGAGCCCGGGCCAGTCCCGCGAGTGAGGCCGGTTCGTCAAGTGGAGCGAGGCCGGTCGGCCGCCGCGGCCCGGTAGGGGCGGAAGAACGCGCGCAGTTCCTCCGCGTAGATCTCGGGTTCCTCGAACGGGGCGAAGTGCCCGCCGCGGGCCGGCTCGGTGAGGCGCGCGAGATTCGTCGTGCGCTCCAGCCACGCCCTCGGCGGGCGCACCATGTCGCCGGGGAAGAGGGCGAATCCCGAGGGCACCTCGACCCGGCGGGCCAACTGGGCGGGCGGGATCGCCGCGTTCGCGCTGTACATGCGCATCGACGAACCGATCGTCCCCGTGAGCCAGTACAGCGTCACGTTCGTGAGGATCTCGTCCTTGGTGAAGGACCGCTCGACATCGCCCTCGCAGTCGCTCCACGCCCGGAGCTTCTCGACGATCCAGGCGGCGAGCGCGGCCGGCGAGTCGGTGAGCCCCACGGCGGCCGTCTGGGGTTTCGTGCGGTGCATCGCGGCGTACGCGCCCTCGGCACCGCCCCAGGCCGCGGCCCCCTCCATCCACGCGCGCTCCTCGGGCGTGAGCTCGGAGGGGTCCCCGGCGAACACGGGCAGACCACCGTCCATGCGGTGGACGGCCACGACACGGCCGGGGTGATCGAGTGCCAGATAGCGGCTCACATGGCTGCCGATGTCGCCGCCGGCCGCGCCGAAACGCTCGTACCCGAGGACGTCCATGAGTTCGGCCCACAGACCGGCGACGGCGATCGAGTCGAGCGGCGGGCCGGTGGGGCGGTCGGAGTGCCCGTAGCCGGGCATGTCGGGCACGATCACATCGAAGGCGTCGGCCGGATCGCCGCCGTACGCGCCGGGATCGGTCAGCAGCGGGATCACCTTCGTGTACCGCCAGAACGAGTCCGGCCAGCCGTGGCTGAGCACCAGCGGCAGGACCGGCCCGGCCGGTGCGACGGCCCGGGCGTGCACGAAGTGGACGCCGAGCCCGCCGAGCCGCACACGGAACCGGGGGTACCGGGCCAGCTCCGCCTCCCGCGCCGGCCAGTCGAACCCGTCGGCCCAGTACGCGACGAGCTCGCGCAGGTAAGCGAGATCCGTCCCGAGCGACCACCCGGCGTCCTCGGGGGCGTCCGGCCAGCGGGTCGCGCGCAGCCGTGAACGGAGGTCGGCGAGCGCGGCCGGGTCGGTCCGCGCGGTGAACGGCTCGGGTCGGGGCGGGACATCAGACATGCGTCGCATCCTAGGGAGCGGGTCGGCCGACTCGCGGGCGCCGGGTTCGCGGCGGTCGCGCGCCCCTCCGGACGGTCGCATCGCGGTG
>NZ_JBSFZS010000396.1:0-2136 GCF_053600395.1 Streptomyces sp. NPDC005070
GCTGTCACCCCGGACGGCCTGCGGGCGGTGGACATCATCTACACCGCGCTCATCGAGGCCGGGGTCCCCGAGCCTCAGGTGCCCCGGCTGGAACGCCTGATCAGCACGTTCGTCATCGGCTTCGCCGCTTCCGAGGCCTCGGGCCGCTTCACTCCCGGCGCCGGCGACCCGCGCAGCAGTCGGGGCCCGCTCGACGACAGCGAACTCCCCGGCCACGGCGCCCTCCGGCCGTGGCTGGACCTGCCCCTCGACCTCACCTCCGAGTTCGAGGCCGATCTCGCCGACATCACACGGCTGGTCGAGGCGGTCGCGCGGCGCGAGGCATGATCCGCGCCCCGGGCACGCGGGGCGGACCGGTACGTACTCCCGGGCCCGCTCGGTGGCCCGCTCAGTCGGTGAGGCCCAGCGCTCCCGCCGCCTGGATCGCCAGCCAGACCTCGGCCAGAGCCGCCGTCGACGTCAGATCGCGGTCGGTGAGCGCGCCGAAGCGGCGCAGCCGGTAGGCGAGGGTGTTGGGGTGGATGTGCAGCGCGGCGGCCGCCGTCTCGGTGCGGCGGTCGCGCTCCATCCAGGTGCGGGCGGACACCAGCAACCGCGAGTCATGGCTCTCGTCGTACCGCAGCACGCCGCCGAGCACATGCTCCACCAGTGCCGCCAGGACGGCGGGATCGTCCGGCAGCCACCGGCCCGCCCCGTCGTCGCCGTAGTGGACGACTGCGCGGCCGGACTCGACGGCCTGGGACACCGCCCACAGCGCCTCGCGCTGGGCGACCTTCAGCGCGCCCCCCGGCAGGAAGGGGCGGCTGGTTCCGGCCGCCACGCCGGGCAGCTCGCCGACGGCCGCCGCCAGTTCCGGCGCCCCGAGGACATAGCGGTCCTCGCCCCGGGTGAGCAGCAGATGGGGCCGGTCCTCCAGACAGCGCAGCAACGCCTCGTCGGTGGTGCGGCGCACGATGAGGAGCACGGTGTCGCCCTCGATCGCGTGCCGGGCGAGCCGGCGCCGCGCCGCCTCCGGGTCGAGCACCTCCTGCAGCAGTTCGGCGAACGTCTCCGCTCCCTCGCGGCGCAGCGTCTCGCGCTCGTTGCGCACCATCGCCAGGCGCAGTGCCGCGACGGTGGCGATGTGCTGGACGACGGCGAGTCCCGCGGGCCGGGCACCCGCGCGCTCGTACGCGACGAGGAAGCCGGCGGGGCCGCCGGGCGCCGGCACCGGGAGGACGAACCCGCCGGGGATCGTCGGCGGGGCGTCGACGGACGCGGGCAGGACATCCGGGTCCGGCACGGGGACCCCGGGCAGGAGCGGGCGGCCCTGAGGTGTGCACAGGAAGACGTCGTAGCCGGACAGGCCTTCGAGCCGGCGCAGGAGTGTCGGTGTGTCGAGGTTCTCCGTGACCAGCCAGCGCAGCGCGCCGAAGACCTGGAGCTGCGCGCCAAGCCGGTGCCGCGCCTCCTCCTGGGCCGAGGCCGCGACCTCCTGGGCGACGGCGATGAAGGGAACGGCGAGCGGCACCTCGAGGACCGGGAAACCCCGCTCCTCCGCGGCCCGGAAGAACGCGTCGTGCAGCGGGGGCATGTGAAGCTGCGCCGAGAGCGCGAGACCGGACGCCCCGGCGTCGTCCAGCCGCTCCAGATAGGCCCGCTGTTCCGCCGCGGTACGGGGGATCGCCAGGCCCGCGGTCATGATCAGCTCGGCTCCCAGGAGCCACGGCGTCGGATCGACGAGCTCGCTGGCGTGCGCCCAGGAGACGGCCCGGTCCAGACCGCCGCCCGCCTTCAGCGAGAGCTGGAGGGCCGGAGAGGAGAGCAGGTCCTGGATGGTGAGTTTGTCGCTGGCCACAAATGACATCGTACTCATCTGTGATCGACACCATTGTCGCAGGTCACCCGGGGCCCCACACTGTGGAGGCCACCGTTTGAACGGTGCACTAACGGACATTGGAGGGCCCGTGACGACCTCGGTCACCGAAATCGAGACATATGGCGTCGAGCGAATCCCGGACGAGGACCGCACGGCCCGGCCGATCGACTTGTTCCGGCTCGCCTTCGGCGGCGCCAACACCTTCGCGACCTGTGTGCTGGGCGCCTTCCCGATCCTCTTCGGGCTCTCCTTCTGGCAGGGGCTCGCGGCGACCGTCC
>NZ_JBSFZS010000397.1:0-2111 GCF_053600395.1 Streptomyces sp. NPDC005070
CGTTCTGCTGGGGTCCGCGGCCGGCTTCTTCGGGGCACCGGGCCGGCCGGTGCCCGCCGTGGCGGAGGTGTCGGGATGCCCTGTCCGGCCGTGCGCGCCCGGCTCAGCGAGTCGCCGACGGCGACGACCGGCAGCGCGTCGGCGATCGCCGACCACTGCTTCGCCGCGGGGTTCACCGGGGACACCACGAGGGCGTCGACACGCTGGTCGCGCAGTTGCTTGGCGAGGACGAGCTCACGGTCGGGGTCGCCGCCCGCGTCCAGGATCAGGGCGTAGCGGTCGCCCGCCAGGAGCTCCCGGCCGATCGCCGCCATGAGCTGCTGCTGCCACAGATCCTGGAGGTCGCCGGCGAGCACGCCGACCATGCTGGTGCGGCCGCTCGCGAGGGCCCGGGCGATGGGGTCGGCCTCGTAGCCGAGTTCGGCCGCGGCCTTGCGCACCCGTTCCTCGGTCTCCTTGAAGACCTGCTTGCCGCGCAGGGCGTAGGAGACGGCGGCGGTGGAGAGGCCGGTGGCCTCGGCCACCTCCCTGAGGGTGGTGCGCTTCTGGGGCCTGACCATGCCGGGAAGCCTACCGGGCCGCGCCCGCGGCAGGGGCGAGTGATTGACACGGCAGGTCCTTAACCGCTTAAGTTAACCGCATCACTGAAGCGCTTAACCAGACACTTCCCTGCGGCAACGACACGGATTCATCGAGGACTTCGGACTCATCAAGGACTTCAGGATGCCCGTCGACGTCCACCAGCACATCTGGCCACCGGATCTCGTCGAGCTGCTGCGTGCGCGCACCACGCCGCCGCACCTCGACGGCTGGACGCTGCGCCTGGAGGGTGAGCCGCCCTACGCGGTGGATCCGGCCGACCACGACATCGGCGCCCGGACGCGGCTGGCCGTCGCCGACGGTCTCGGCCTCGCCCTGGTCTCGCTCTCCAGCCCGCTGGGCGTCGAGCACCTGCCCGCGGCGGAAGCCCTGCCCCTGCTGAGCGCCTTCCACGACGGGGCGCTCGCCCTTCCCGCGCCCTTCGGCGTGTGGGCCTCCGCCTGTCTGAGCGAACCGGACCCCGAGGCGGTGGAACGTGAACTGCGCCGGGGCTGCGTGGGTCTCCAGCTCCCGGCCACCGCGCTCCTGGACGCGGCGGGCTGGCACGGTCAGGCTCCGTTCCTGGACGTCCTCACCCGCCTCGGCAAGCCCTTGTTCGTCCACCCCGGTACGGCACCGCCCGCTCCCGCGGCCCCACCCTGGTGGGCGACCCTGGTCCCCTATCAACAGCAGCTCCACGCCGCGTGGTTCGCGTTCCGGGCTTTCGGCCGCGCCCGCCATCCGGGGCTGCGTGTCTGCTTCGCCGCGCTCGCCGGCCTGGCCCCCTTGCACGGCGAACGGCTCGCGGCGCGGGGCGGCGGCCGCGGCGAGGTCGACTTCGACGTCTTCTACGACACGTCCTCGTACGGCACGCGAGCGGTGGACGCGCTCGTCCGGGCCGTCGGCATCGACGGCGTCGTCAGCGGAAGCGACCGGCCCTACGCACCGCCCGTCGTCCCCGACCTGGGCGCGGACGCCGCCCTCCACGCCCTGCGCACCGTCAACCCCGCCCGTCTGCTGCACGGCCGCGCCTGAGCCGCCCCGCGGACCACCTCTGGAAGGGAACCCCGCCGTGACGTACTCGTCCCTGCCGGACCGCACGCTCGACAAGCACGAACTCCGGCAACTCGTCGACGACCTCGCCGCCCGCCCCGGGCTGTGGCGGGACCTGATCGCCTTCTCCCACGAGGAGCGGCACTACGTCTCGCTGCACCGCGACGCGTACGTCGACCTCTGGCTGCTGTGCTGGACCCGGCGGAACGACACCGGCTGGCACGACCACGACATCTCCTCGGGTGCCGTGCGGGTGGTCCAGGGGGCGCTGACCGAGTCCAACCCCCGTATCGGCGGCCGTCATCTGTCCGTCGATGTCGGCGCGGGCCACTCGTTCTGCTTCGGCCCCGACCACATCCACCGCCTCACCGGCGCCACCGACGACGCGGTCTCCCTGCACGCCTACTCGCCGCCGCTGTGGCGCCTCGGGCAGTACGACATCACCGAGGACGGCCTGATGCGCCGTGTCTCCGTCTCGT
>NZ_JBSFZS010000398.1:0-2103 GCF_053600395.1 Streptomyces sp. NPDC005070
AACCGGTCGCGGCGGTACCGCGTCCGCGGTCCGGCCCGGACACACCCGCACCCTTCCCCGCGGCGCCGGTGGTCGGCACTCCGCAGTCGCGACCGTCGACCGATCCTCCCGTCCCCCCTCGCCCATGAGCGGCGTGCACTTTTGCAAAACGCCCTTCCCGACACCCCCCGAACGCAGCCGCATCGCGCTGCACCGTTCAACAGGAGAACACGATGAACACCCGTATCCGCCGTACCACCGGTCTTCTCGTCGCTGCCGCCGTGCTGCCCCTGGCCCTGGCCGCCTGCTCCAACGGCAGCAATGACGCGGACAAGTCCGATTCCGCGAGTACGGCGGCGGCTTCGGCGACGACGGCGGGCAGTGACGACATGGCCGGCTCCGGCAGCAGCGCGAGCAGCATGGATCAGCCGTTCGGCCCGGCCTGTTCCTCCGTGCCGAAGGACGGCGCCGGCTCCTTCGACGGCATGGCCAAGGACCCGGTGGCCACCGCCGCCTCCAACAACCCGGCGCTGTCCACCTTGGTGGCGGCGGTGAAGAAGGCGGGCCTGGTCGACACCCTCAACAACGCGCAGAACATCACCGTGTTCGCGCCGACCAACGACGCCTTCGCCAAGATCCCGAAGGCGACCCTGGACAAGGTTCTCAACGACAAGGCCCAGCTGACGAAGATCCTCACCTATCACGTCGTCGGCCAGAAGCTGACCCCGAAGGACCTGGAGAACGGCTCCTTCACCACCCTGGAGAAGTCGAAGGTCATGACGTCCGGTTCGGGCGAGTCCTACACGGTCAACGACTCCGCCAAGGTGGTCTGCGGCAACGTGAAGACCGCCAACGCCAACGTCTACATCATCGACACCGTCCTCATGCCCAAGAGCTGACGCCTGCACGGGCCGAGGAAGCACGGACCGAGAAGGCGCGCCTGCCCGGACGCCCCGACGGGAGCGATCCGGGCAGGTGTGCTTCCTCGTGCCGGGGGTGGGGTCAGTGCCAGTTGCTGATCCGCACGTCGTGCGGGTGCGGTGCGCCGGTGCCCGTCTCCACCAGGGATTTCAGGCTCATCAGGAACAGGGCCCACTTGGTGCTGCAGTGGTTCATGAACTCCACCTGCTCGCGCCACCCTTCGTGTGCGAACAGGATGATCGTCCACTCGCCCTCCTGCTTGAGGTCGAAGGTCACCGTGGTGCCGATCCATTCCTCGGGACCGGCGACGACCTCCCACCGCACCCGGGTGTCCGGCCGCAGTTCGAGGACCTTCATGTCGAAGCCGCCGACGTCGCCGAAGCGGAACCGCAGTACGTCCTCGCCGCTGCCGTCGGTGTCGGTCGTCCACCACGCGGCCAGACCGTCGACCGTGGTGAGTGCCTGATAGACCGTGTCCCGGGCCGCGGTGGTGCCGACCCGGTGCAGGATGTCCGCCATCTCGATCTCCTCGCTTCTTCTCGTTCCGGCTCGCTACTTCTTCTCGTTCTTGGCTCGTTGGATCGCTTCGGCGATGCTCTTGACGCGTTGCAGCCGGGCGTCCCACAGCGCGCCCACCGACTGCAACTGGGCCACGGCGCGCGCGAGTTGCGCCTCGTCGACGTGGTAGCGCCGCTCCCGGCCGGCCGCCGTGGAGCGGACGAGTCCGGCCCGGTCGAGCACGGTCAGATGCTTGGTCACGGCCTGCCGGGTGACGGGCAGGCGGGCGCTGAGGGTGGTCGCGGTGCCCGGCCCCTCGGCCAGCAGCAGGTCGATCATGCGGCGCCGGGTCGGGTCGCCGATCGCCGACCACAGACCGTCGTCGACGCCGGTGTTCATCGCGCGCCCGCCGCCTGCTTGGCGGTTGCCGCCAGGCGGGGCAGATAGAAGTCCCAGCCCTGCCGGTGGTCGTTGTAGTGCGCCTCGAGCACGGCGGCCTCCCAGCCGCGTTCGCGGTACCCGCTCTCGCGGAAGCGGAGCGTGGTCCCCTCGCCCGACGGGGCGAGTTCGAAGGTCACCAGCAGCGAGTTGCCCGGAGCCGCGGTCTCCCCGTCCTCGTAGGTCCACCGGAACGACAGGGTGCGCGGCGGATCGGACTCGACGACCGTGAACGGCACGGACTTACGGGTGCCGCTGCTCTCGTCC
>NZ_JBSFZS010000399.1:0-2058 GCF_053600395.1 Streptomyces sp. NPDC005070
GCCAGCCCGCGTTCGCGGTGAAACGGACCGACTGCCGACTGTCCCGCTTCGACTTGAAGCGCGGTGCACCCATCTTCGGGCGCTGCGGCCCCTGTGACGCGGACTACAGGTGTTTCATTCATCGGCACACGTCAGAACCGCCATGCCATTCCCCGGCATGTGCGTCGCCACTCCCCCGTATCGGCTGAAGGGTGATCCCATGACTCGCCTCCCACGCCCCACCCCTCACGAACTCGACCCCGCACAACGTGTCCTCTACGACGCCATCGCGGGCGGTCCACGAGCGGACGGCCCGCAGCTCTTCTCCCTGACGGACGGCGAAGGCCGGCTGAACGGGCCGTTCAACGCGATGTTGCACGCGCCCGCGGTGGGATCCGCGTTGCAGGAACTCGGGTCGGCCCTCCGGTACCGCTCCACACTGAGCGGCCGCGTTCGCGAGATGGCCGTCCTGATCGTCGCGGCTCACTGGGACTGCGCCTTCGAGCGGTACGCCCACGAGCCGATCGGCAGAGCGGCAGGCCTTTCCGATGCCGAGCTCACCGCCATCCGCTCCGGCACGGCACCAGAGGTGAGCGACCACGCGGAAGCGGCCGCGGTCGACCTCGTGACGGCGCTGGTGGCGACCGGCGACGCCGACGACGTGATCTTCGGCCGTGCCGTTTCATTGAACGGCACGGAGGCGGTGGTGGAGCTCACCACCCTGGTGGGCTACTACGCGACGCTCGCGCTGCAGTTGCGCGTCTTCCGCGTCGGACAACCAGGAGACCTCGCATGAAACTCGTGACCTTCGACAACGGCCGGGTCGGCCGGCTCGACGGCGATGACGTCGTGGAGCTCGATGTTCCCTCGATGCGCGCCTACTTCGAGCGTGACGGCGAGGTCGACGAGACAGGCCGGCGCTTCGCCCTCGCCGACGTGCGCCTGCGGGCGCCCATCGTTCCGAAGAAGTTCTTCCACACGGCCGGCAACTTCACCGACCATCACGAGGAGCTGACGGCGGTCGACTGGTCGCACCCGGTGCACAAGGGAATCGTCTTCTTCCAGAACGTCGACGCGATCATCGGTCCCGACGAGGCGATCGTCTACCCCGAGGGACTCACCAAGGAGCTCGACTACGAGCTCGAGCTGGCGATCGTGATCGGCAAGAGCGGCAAGTTCTTCGGCCCGGAGGAAGCCGAGGACTACATCGCCGGCTACACCGTGTTCAACGACATCACCGCCCGCGACATCCAGCGCCGTGAGATGCAGTCAGGCGTCTTCTCCTTCTCCAAGGCGATCGACACCTTCTGCCCCATCGGCCCGTGGATCGTCACCAAGGACGAGGTACCGAACCCGCAGGCACTCGCCATGGAACTGCGGGTCAACGGCGAGCGGCGCCAGGCCGGCAACACGGAGCAGATGGTGATCTCGATCCCGCACCTGGTCGCCTACCACTCGGCGCAGGGCTACAGCGCCGGAGACATCATCACCACCGGAACCATCTCGGGTGTCGCGGCGGTGCAGCCCAACCCCTTCGACTTCTACCTCCGGCCGGGCGACCGGATCGAAGCCGAGATCGCGGGGATCGGCACGCTGCACAATCCGGTCGCCGCGTGGAAGGACGCGCACGACACCGAGCCGTACGCGATCGACCTCTACGGCCCGGCGAACTGAGGAGACCGACATGCGACTCGCCACACTGGCCGACCGTGCCGTCCTCCTCGTCGAGGACGGGGCGGTCGACATCGCGACCGCCTCGAACGGCCGTTTCGGCACCGACCCGATGGAACTCCTCGCCGACTGGGCCGAGTTCGTGGCCTGGGCAACGGCGGCGGAGCTCGCGGACCCGAGGCCCTACCGCCCGATCGACCTGACCGCTCCCGTCCCCCGCCCTCGGCAGGTGTTCGCGGTCGCGTTGAACTACCGCCCCCATGCGGCCGAGGCGGGCTACATGGCTCCCGAGATCCCGCTGCTCTTCACCAAGTTCCCCAGTTGTCCAGGATCGCGGCCCTGGTGTCCGGGCTTCCCGGCCTGCGACCGCGCTGCGCACCGGGTTTATTCATCACGGACGAATTCTAC
>NZ_JBSFZS010000400.1:0-2053 GCF_053600395.1 Streptomyces sp. NPDC005070
TTGCCGGCCGCGACGCAGGAGCTGGTGTCGCTGCGGGTGAGCCAGATCAACGGATGCGCGGTCTGCGTCGACATGCACACCAAGGAGGCCGCGGCTGATGCCCTTCATCGACTCCAGCACGCTGACCTTGGTGAGCTCGAAGGGGAAGCGGGCGATGACACAGCGCATGTGACCTCACAGAAAGAGAATCGGGAGAACGGTCCGGCCGGAATGAGGCGGCTCAGCGGGAGAGGGCGAAGACGCCCAGAGCACAGCCTTGCCCATCGACCACCGGCAGGGCACCGAGCTGCCGGATACGCATCGCGTCCTCGGCTTCGGCCAGCGTGGTCACAGGCGAGGTGAACAGCCTGTGGTCGCCAAGGAGGTCGCGCAGCCGGACACGGTCCGTGTAGGCGGAGCCGTCGCGGACGGCGGCGAGCTCAGCCCGCGTGACCAGTCCGGTGCACTGGCCGTCTTGGTCGCAGATGACCAGTCGGCCCGTGCGGGCGGCGGCCATGACGGACAGCGCGACCTCGACGCTCATGTCGTCACAGACCTGCGGTCCGGCTGCCTCCATGCCCTCGGCCACCGTCGCGTGCGCGTTGCTCTTCGGGCGGGGCTGCATCTGAACCAGCGTCAAAAGGTGCCTCCTGCAGTGATGGGTCAGCTTCCTGATCACGAAGGGGTCTAGGCCGCCGCATCCAAGGCGCTCTGGCGTACGGGCGCGCGCCGCGTCGTCGACGAGGGGCGACGCCGGCCCCGGGACGTGGCGCGCTTGGGCCGTTCGGTCACCGGTGCGGTGATGACGACGGGGATGCCGGACGGGGACTGGGCGCCGGTGATCCGGTGCAGAGCCTCGTCTCCCGAGTGGATCTGGGTGATCTGCGGGCGGATCCCGGCGTCCGCCATGAGGCGGACCATGCCGCGGCGCTGGCTCGGTGTGACCAGGGTGACGACGCTGCCGGACTCGCCCGCCCGGGCGGTACGGCCGCCGCGGTGAAGGTAGTCCTTGTGGTCGGTCGGCGGGTCGACGTTCACGACCAGGTCAAGGTTGTCGACGTGGATCCCGCGCGCCGCGACGTTGGTTGCCACCAGCACGCTGACATGACCCGTCTTGAACTGCGCCAGCGTGCGGGTGCGCTGCTGCTGTGACTTGCCGCCGTGCAGTGCGGCGGCCCGTACCCCGCTGTTGAGGAGGTCCTGCGTCAGCCGGTCAACAGCGTGCTTGGTGTCCAGGAACATGATCACGCGGCCCTCGCGGGCGGCGATCTCGGTCGTGGCGACGTGCTTGTCGGCGCCGTGGACGTGCAGGACGTGGTGCTCCATCGTCGTGACCGCACCGGCAGAGGGGTCAACCGAATGCACGACAGGATCGGTCAGATAGCGGCGCACCAGCAGGTCGACGTTGCGGTCCAAGGTGGCGGAGAACAGCATCCGCTGCCCGCCCGGACGCACCTGATCCAGCAGCGCGGTGACCTGCGGCATGAACCCCATGTCGGCCATCTGGTCGGCCTCGTCAAGCACCGTGATGCCCACCTGGTTCAGCCTGCAGTCACCACGGTCGATGAGATCCTTCAGTCGGCCTGGAGTCGCGACGACCACCTCGGCCCCGCCGCGCAGCGCGCCGGCCTGCCTTCCGATCGGCATCCCGCCCACCACCGTGGCCAGCCGCAGCCTGACGGACCGGGCATACGGGGCCAGCGCATCGGTCACCTGCTGCGCCAGCTCACGTGTGGGGACAAGGATCAGCCCGAGTGGCTGGCGAGGTTCGGCGCGCTGTCCGGCGGTGCGGGCGAGCAGGGCGAGACCGAAGGCGAGGGTCTTTCCGGAACCGGTGCGCCCGCGGCCCAGGACGTCACGGCCCGCCAGGGAGTTCGGCAGCGTCGCGCCCTGGATCGGGAACGGCACAGCCACGCCCTGCCGGCCGAGTTCGGCGAGCAGCTGCTCGGGCATGGAAAGATCGGCAAAGCCCTCAACCGCAGGCAGCGCGGGAGTGATCGTGGTGGGGAGCGCGAACTCGCCCTGCACCGCGGCGGGCCGGCGACCGTAACTGCCGGTTCGGGCAGGGCCGCCG
>NZ_JBSFZS010000401.1:0-2031 GCF_053600395.1 Streptomyces sp. NPDC005070
CTCCATGCGGGCCCCCGTTCCGCTAGGCCAGGGGCGGCTGCTGCGCGGCTGCGGCAACCTCGCCGAAGTGCTGTGGCGCACCCGGTCGGAGTGAACTTGAATTCTGCACCTGCGAGTGTGGCGGGCCAGTCCACCAGATCCGGGAAGTCGCTCAGCCGTCCGTTGCCTGCGTCGGTGATCAGTCGCGGTGCGACGTGCACGGTGAAGCGAAGCTTGCCGGCTCCACCGCCTCGCGGCAGGACGGTCCACATGATGTTCTGTCGGGGCATGATCAGGCTCCCACGGGGGCGAAGGCGGTGCAGTAGGAATTCCAGTGCTGCTGGGTGTAGGCGTCTGAGAAGCTCTGCGTGGGAGCGCTGGCGGCTGCTGCCTTGCCGCTGAGTTTCCTTCCCGCTTGTGCTCGGGCTGCCGCATTGCTGCCGCCGGCCAATTCGCGGCGCACGGCGAAGCTCACAGAGGTCTCGAACAGGCACAGGTCGATCGAGATAGTTACGCGTGCCTCGCCAACCAGGCGGTCGGGGCCGGAGTAGTACGTGAGCGCGAGGTAGCAGTCCAGGGAGGCAGAGACCATTCCCAGGACACGCACCCGGCCGCTGAAGCGGACGTAGGCGGAAAGCTCGACCTGCTGTGCCGTCGAGGTACCGGAGGGTACGGTCTGCACGCCGAAGTAGATGCCTATCTTCGCTTCGACGTGGCCCGAGACCGCCCCTGCGACGTCGAAGGACGTGCCCGCACCCACTTCAAGTGCCGTTTCCAGGCTTTCCACCCCGTCGGCTCCGGCTTCCAGGGCGAAGAAGCCGCCACCGCCGAGGAATGAAATGGTGAGGGAGAACGGAGTTTCCCGGGCGTTGACGGCGAACTTCAGCCGCACGGGCGATCCGTCGAAGGGCAGATACAGGCCTGCGAACAGGTTGAGCGTACCGAGGGAGAAAACACCAAAGGCAAGGGACGGCAGAGCCATCGACAACTCAGCCTGGACCTGCTCCCCCACCACACGGACATCCAGTGGCGACCCGCCAGATTCGGCCGGTGCGGCAGCTGCCGCCCGACCTCGCAGAGATCGGGCTGGCGGTGTCACACCGGGAACAGAGAGCCTGCAGAGTTTGGCGATCTCCTCCAGATACTTCAAGGGTCCGTGGAAGGAGACCTGACCCAGCTCGCAGTCGACGTCGGTGGCGCGTCCCTTGGCTGCCGTGAACTGCAGGGACTTGATAGTCACTGTGACGAAGTGTCTTGCACCGCTGTCGCCCCAGACGTTGATGGAAACGTCGCTCAGCCGCCCGCGGACGGTGTAGTCCGCACTCAGCGGCGGTAGGAGCCGGGTGACGGAGACCGACTCAATGTCCAGCCGGCCTCGAGGGCCCGGGACGAACATGTTGAGGCTTCCGGGGCCGGACTTGAGTTGGGGACTCCAGGAGAGCCGGGATTCGACTCGCTCCAGTTTGCGGACTGATCCTTCCAGGCGGTCGAACTCGCGAGTCACCGTCTTGATGGCCTGCTTCGGGTTGGGCACGTCACCGGCCAGGTCCTTGACCACGTCGGAGAGTCTGACTCCACCCAGCAGATTGACATCCAGGTCAGCCAGCATCCGGCTTACGTCGAAGCGTTCACGGGCTACCTGGGCAAGGTCGCCGGAAACCGGCCCAAACTTGCGAGACAGGCCATCCAGGATCAGTCCGGGCGTAGCAATGCCACCGCTGCGGTCCGCTGCAAACTCCAGAGCGGACCGGGCGCTGCCTTGCGCCTTGGCCAGGTAGACGCCTGCCGCGTTGTACGTGTCCTCGAAGCCGTGCGTGAGGTAGCCGTCGAAATACTGCAGAAGCACGGCGGGGGCATCAGGTGCAAACGTGCGCGCACCTGCAGGGAGCTCGGCAACTACCTGGCTCACGGAGGGAAAGGCCGGGACGCCTGTCCTTACCGGGTCGGTCATCGTCATGCCGAACGCGAGCGCCGGCGGCCACGACCTCGCACTCCTCGAACACCCCGCCTCCGCCGTCCAGCACGGCGATGGCGACGCCCGCCGGGTAGCCG
>NZ_JBSFZS010000402.1:0-2010 GCF_053600395.1 Streptomyces sp. NPDC005070
CACGTGCGCCTCGCGGGGGCGGCCGCGTACCCGCCGGCTGTCAGTGTGAGGTGACCGCGCGCAACGCCCACTCGTGCGCCGCCGCGGCCCGGAGCGTGTCTTCCAGGTGGCGGACCTCGTCCGACACGGGATCGTCGCTGCCGAAGACACGGTCGGCGAGCTCGGTGAGCGTGTCACTGTCGTCGGGCGGCGGCGTGAACAGCACGCTGTACAGCGCGTCGAAGCTCTCGGGCCGAGCTTCGGCCGCCTCCACGCCGGTCCACACATCCGCGCACCGAAGCCGCAGCAGTGTGATGAACGACCGGAGGGCGTCCTGCTGGACGTCCGGGTCGGCGTCGGCGTGCAACCGTGCCCGCAGGTCGGCGTACAGCTGCGGCAGACCGAGACCCAGGACGCGTGTACCCGCGTACGTCCACAGCGCGGATCCGGTGCCGGTGCCGCAGGCTTCCCAGCGGTCGTTCCACAACAGGCGGGTGAAAGCGGTGCGCGCACGCTCGCCGTGCAGGGAGATTCCCAGGATCAGGCCGCCGTTGCAGTCGACCGAGGCGTGGTCCTCACCCCATGCGACAAGCCGCTCCAGCCACGCCGGGTCCTCGGTCTTCGGGGCCAGGACGGGAAGGAACTCGGGGAACGGCGCGGACCCTTCATACTTCTCCAGCGCCTCGGCGATCGCGCCCCGCAGATCCTCGCACGGCAGATGCAGCAGCCCCAGGCACGCGTCCCTCGCCACATAGTGCAAGCCCTCGACGTGTTCCCACAGCAGGGGAGTGGCCGGGGTGTACCCCAGGCGGCCCACGGCGTGGAGCACATCGGTCGGCACGTCCTCACGCAGCCGGCCCCCGTCGACCGTCGCTTCCAACAGGCGTGCGGCCAGCCGCCGGTCGCCGTGACGGGCGAAGACCGGCACCAGCGCCTCGTGCGCGGAGGGCGCCGACAAGAACAGCGGCAGGAGCGCCTCCGCATCGGCCGGGCCGCCGTGCCGGAGCACCGCCTCGGCGGCCATGGACTCCCACCGCCACGACACCCCCGGGGCGTCAGCGACGGCGCATCGGTCGAGTATGGCCTGCGTGGCCGGGGACAGCGTCAACGTGGCAACCGCCTCTGTGTGGACAACACCGCCGCACATCATGGCCGAGGCCGCTCATGCGATGCCACGCGGTTTCCGCCTTGTCGACTCGGCAGGGCTCGCCCCCGCCGCTTCCCGCCCGGCCCGACCGCGGACAGCGCCAAATCCCCGGCGCCCGGGAGTAGTTCGCCATCGTCCTCCGCGGCCCCGGACCGGCGCCGGCGTGCGAACGGCGCCTGGACGAGCCCCGGGCACCGCGCCGATCGCCATCTACGGCAAGGTGGCGGGCAAGGACGGCTGAACGCCGACGGCCCTGTCCGGCGCGGGCGTCCATCACACATCTGGGGCGTGACGCGTGCCACAGGAACTTGGGGCGGGGTGCGGAGAGTACCGGGTGTGAGTCAAAAAGAACCAGCGGAGTCCATGCGCGCGCGCATACGGGCGGGGGACCGGGCGGCATTCGCCGAGCTCTACGACCAGTACGCGCGGGCGGTCTACAACCATGCCCTGCGGCTGACCGGCAACTGGTCACAGGCCGAGGAGGTCATGTCCGAGACGTTCCTCGCCGCCTGGCGCGGACGGGAGCAAGTCGAGCCTGAGGGTGGGGTGTTGGGGCCCTGGCTGCTCGGTATCGCCACGCACAAGGCACGCAACGCCAACCGGAGTCTGCGCCGGCGGCTCGCCTTCCTCGCGCGCAGCCCGCAGCCGCGTCCCGTGGAGGACTTCGCGGAGGAGACGGCGGGGCGGATCGACGACGCCCGCCGGCTCGCGCTGGTCCACCAGGCGCTGGGCCGGCTGCGCCGCCAGGAGCGTGAGGTGTTCGCGCTGTGCGTGTCGGCCGGGCTCGACTACCGGCAGGCCGCGCAGACGCTCGGGGTCCCCGTCGGCACCGTACGGTCCAGGCTGTCGCGCGCCCGGGCCCGGCTCGCCAAGCTCAGCTCCGG